>CANOCD010000117.1 GCA_947564495.1 uncultured Angelakisella sp.
CTCCCCTTTCAGGGGAGGCACGGCCTAAGTGCCGCCTTCGGCGGTTGGCCGTGAACGGGGTGGGGCCTGATGATCTGGCAGAACATTACCAATCAGAAAGGCAAGGTTCAAAATCTTGTTGTTTTGCGGAGGGAACATATATAAGATGTAGGCGGCGATGGGCGGCCCTTGGGGAGAGATCTTCTTCCCGGGGGCCGCTTTTTGATTTTGTTTGTAAACAATTTGTGAATATTTGTGTGAACGTGCGGAAAAGGCGCAAAGGTCGGGGGGTGTTGGACGGTAGGGTGAGAGGTGATGTTGATGGCTGGGAGAAAGAAACGGGATGCTCGGGTGGAACTGCGGGAGGCGGTGGCGGAAGGTTACCGGCGGCTGGCTTTTGGGCCGGTGGGGGATGCTGTCCGGCTTATGCTGGCGGAGGAGGGGGAGGCGCTGGATTGGGGGGCGCTGGACCTCTTTAATCTGGCGGAGGTCCGGCGGGGGAAGGGGGTCATGGAACTCAAGTTCGTGGACCGCCTGGAGGCGCTGGACCGGCTGGCCCGGTTCTGCCGGGAGGAGGACCGGGGCGGGGAGGACGCTTTCTATCAGGCGTTGAGCCAGGGGGCCAGAACGTTCTATCAGGGCAGGACCGGGGAGGACAAGGGCGGAGGGGACGGGGGACTTTAGGCTCCGTGCTGGACGGCTTGGGATGGGTGGAGGGGCCGTTTCCTCCGGCGGGGAAGAAAACGCCGGGGAGGCGGGGGGCTCCATCCATGGGAGAGGAACAAGAGAAACGGGGGCGGGGGCTCCATCCGGAAGGGAGAGGATGGGGCGGGGCTCTGGTTTGGGATGGGTAAAGAGAGGGGTGGGGTGTGGCTCCATCCTGGGGAGAAGGGGGAGAGGACGATGGCTGGAAGGAAAAGGTCGGAGGGGGACTCCATCCAAACGAAGGGGATGACGGCGGGGGAGATGGTGGGGTTTTCGCCCAGGCAGATGGAGCTTTTGACCTGGTGGACCCCCTGGAGCCCCTGGCGGGGGCGGGACGCTGTCATCTGCCACGGGGCGGTGCGGAGCGGCAAGACCTTTTGTATGGGGCTCTCCTTTTTCTCCTGGGCGATGGCCTTTGGGGAGGGGGAAAGTTTTGCCATCTGCGGCAAGACACGGGGCGGGGTGGAGCGGAACCTCCTTTCCCCTCTGCTGCCGATGCTGGAGGGGCTGGGGTTCCGGTGCAAATTGCAGCGGGGGCGGGGGCTCTTGGAGATCAGCCGGGGCGGGCGGGTCAACCGGTTCTGGCTCTTCGGCGGGCGGGACGAGGGGGCGGGGGCCCTCATCCAGGGGGTGACTTTGGCGGGGGTGCTGCTGGACGAGGCGGCTTTGATGCCCCGGTCCTTTGTGGAGCAGGCCATCGCCCGGTGCAGCGTGGAGGGGTCCAGGCTGTGGTTCAACTGCAACCCGGAGCACCCGGGGCACTGGCTCTACCGGGAGTGGATCTTGGGGGCGGGGGAGAAGAACGCCCTGGTGCTCCACTTCCGGATGGAGGACAACCCGTCTTTGTCTGCCGAGATGCTGGAGCGGTACCGGCGGCTTTACACGGGGCCCTTCTATCAGCGGTACGTGCTGGGGGAGTGGACGGCGGCTTCGGGGGCGGTGTACCCCTTCTTCCGCCAGGGGGAGCATCTGGTGGAGGCGGTGCCGGAGGGGCTGGGGGAGTGGTATATCTCCTGCGACTACGGGACGGTGAACCCCTGCTCTATGGGGCTTTGGGGGCGGAAGGGGGAGGTCTGGTACCGGGTGGCGGAATATTACCACGACAGCCGGAGGGCCGGCGTCCAGCACACCGACGAGGAATACTACGCCGCCCTGGAGGAGCTGGCCGGGGGGCGGGCCATCCGGGGGGTGGTCGTGGACCCTTCGGCGGCCAGCTTTCTGGCCTGCATCCGAAGGAAGGGGCGGTACCGGGCCATCCCGGCGGTGAACCAGGTGGCGGACGGCATCCGCCGGGTGAGCCAGGAGCTGCGGGCGGGGCGGCTGGTCATCCACGCCGGGTGCGTGGACACCATCCGGGAGTTCGGGCTGTACCGGTGGGCCCAGGGGAAGGATCGGGACCAGCCGGTGAAGGAGAACGACCACGCTATGGATGACATCCGGTACTTTGTTTCCACGGTGATCTGCCGGGAGGCGGGGTGCGGGGTGGGAGTTCGGGCGGTGGCGAGGCGGGGGTGAAGGATGCCCTGGAGGGGTAAAGGGGAAGGTCGCCTGCGGGCGACCACCTCTCCGCCCGCTGCGGCGGGCACCTCCCCTTTCAGGGGAGGCCCTGGCGGAGGCGGCAGATCCGTTTTTTATTCCAAAGTTAGCGATAGGCACGATCTTTCACGGCCAACCGCCGAAGGCGGCTCTTAGGCCGTGCCTCCCCTGAAAGGGGAGGTGTCGCCCGCAGGCGACGGAGAGGTGCCGCCGCAGGCGGTTTTGCAGCAGAAAGGACGTGGGAAATTTGAGACTGTTTGGCAGGAAGGACAGGGAGGAGGCTCCCAGGGCGGGGGTGGCGGCTTTGCAGACCTCCCGGAGGGCCGGGGAGTGGGGCCGGGGGTTTCCGGCGCCTTTGCGGCCGGGGGAGGCGGCTTTGTACGAGGGGCTGCGGGAGGCGGTGCCTATCATCGACGCCGCTTTGCAGAAGATCGTCCGGCTGACGGCGGGGTTCCGGGTGGTTTGCAGCGATCCCCGGGGGCAGGCGTTTCTGGACCGGTTCCGGAAGGAGGTGCCGGCGGGGAGCGGGTGCCGGGGGCTGGACGGGTTTCTTTCCGGGTACCTTATGTCCCTGCTGACCTACGGGTCGGCGGCGGGGGAGATGGTGCTGGCTCCCACGGGGGACCGGATCGGGGCGCTGTACCTCAGTGACTTGCGAGACCTGGAAATTCGCAGGGGGGAGAATCCCCTGGAGGCGGAGTTATTGCTGGCGGGGCCGGGGGGCGGGGTGCCTCTGCCTTACCCGGAGCTGGTGTTTTTCTCGGCGCTGAATCCGGAGCCGGGGGAGGCGGCGGGGCGGTCGCTTTTGCGGGGGCTGCCGTTTCTTTCCTCGGTGCTGATGGAAATTTACCGGGCTATGGGGGAGAACTTCCGGCGGGTCGGGGCCCTCCGTTACGCCGTGACGGTGAAGCCGGAGCCGGGGAGCGACGCCCAGGGGGTGGCTGACGCTGTGGCTCGGGAATGGAGCGGGGCCATGGAGGCGGCGGGCCAGGGGGAGCTGCGGGACTTTGTGGCGGTGGGGGACGTGTCCATCCGGGTCATCGGGGCGGACAACCAGTTCATCGACACCGAGATCCCGGTGCGGCAGCTCCTGGAGCAGATCGTGGCCAAGACGGGGCTGCCGCCCTTCCTGCTGGGGCTGAGCTGGAGCACGACGGAACGGATGAGCAGGCAGCAGGCGGACATCCTGACCACCGAGCTGGAGAGCTACCGGAGCATTTTGACCCCGGTGGCGGAGCGCATCTGCCGGATGGCTCTGGACCTGGCGGGGCTGCCGGGGGAGGTCGGCATCGAGTGGGAGAGCATCAGCTTGCAGGACGAGGTGGAGGCGGCCAACGCCCGGTACACCAACGCTCGGGCGGCTTTGCTGGAGCGGGAACTCAAGGAGAAGGAGGGGTCAAAATGACGGAAGAAAAGCGGGAGGTCACGGGGGTCCCTGACGAAGAGGCGCTGGAGCTCATCGGGCGGTACGCCCGGCGGAAGCTGGGGGCGGAGGAGGTGTACACCTTCCCGGTGATCCTGTGTGACAACGAGATCGACCGGGAGGGGGAGCGGTTTTCCATCCCTGCCCTGGAGAGGCTGGCGGAACTGTTCGTGGGCAAGACGGGGGTCTTTGACCACGAGGCCAAGGGGAAGAACCAGACGGCCCGGCTCTACCGGTGCCGGGTGGAGAAGCAGGAGGGGCGGAGGACCGCCGCCGGGGAGGTGTACCACTGCCTCCGGGGGGAGGCTTACCTGCTGCGGACGGCGGGGAACGAGGAGCTCATCCGGGAGATCGACGGGGGGATCAAGAAGGAGGTCAGCGTGGGGTGCGCCGTGGGGCGGGCGGTTTGCAGCGTCTGCGGGGCGGACCGGAGGAAGGAGCCTTGCCGGCACCGGCCGGGGGAGGTCTACGAGGGGAAGGTCTGCCACGTTATCCTGGAGGAGCCTTCCGACGCCTACGAGTGGAGTTTTGTGGCGGTGCCGGCCCAGCCGGGGGCCGGGGTGACCAAGGGGTTCGCTGTTTCGGGGCTGGAGAAGGCGGTCCGGGCGGGGGTCGGGGTCACGCTTTCGGCCAGTGAGGCGGAGGCCCTTTGGGCTTTAGCGGAGGAAGGACGGGTCCTGCGGGAGAAGGCGGTGGGGGAGGCTGTGCGGGTGGCTCGGCTGGCTCTGCCGGGGTTGGAACGGGGGGTATTGGAGAAGGCTCTGCGGGGGCTGACGGTGGCGGAGCTGGAGGGTTGGTGCCGGGCTTACGGGGAGCGGGCGGCGGAGCGGCTGCCGGTGCCGCAGACGGCTTCGGCGGCGGCCCGGGGCCGGGGGGGCCTGGGGGAGAACGAGAGTTTTAAGGTGTGAAGGGCAAGACCAAGCATCCGGTAAAAACCGAGACAGGCAAAGTTTAGGGCCGCCCTTTTCAAAGGGCGGTAGGTCCAGGGCGAAGCCCTGGTCGCCCGCCGCAGCGGGCGAAATACCCCTAGGCGGTGGCGGTCTGTAGTGGTTAGTGGTCAGTGAGTAGTGGTTAGAAACGACTGCCCCAAAACCAGGCCGCAGGAAAAAATATGGCGCTGGGAACGAAGGGTTGGTTCTTGACTAGCACCCGGTAAAAGCGAAGTGACAACTGCGGCCGGTAACGAGGCTGGCCGACACGCAGTCGCAGGAGCGTCCGACCTTTCGTTCTGTAGGCGCTGGCCTTCCGGACAGGCCGAAGGCCGAATCTGGAACGTGCTGGCTGGCGGGTCAGGGGGAGGTGGCGGTGTCCACTAGGTTGTAGGGCCGCCTGGCGGCGGCCTTTAGCGGGGACGGCGGGGGCCCTGGCGGGCCCCGCCTTTAACCGGGCTGGAGGCTGATGTTGCAAAACGCCCGTTAAAGGCGTATTTGCAGGGTAGTCGAGTGCAGGGCGGTAGGCTTCTTCTTTCTTTTTCTATCGCAAAAAGAAAG
>CANOCD010000118.1 GCA_947564495.1 uncultured Angelakisella sp.
GATGCATTTGACGACTTAGTTAATCACCATTTTCTCAACTTATGAATGTGTTTAATAAACTGTTTTTAGCTGGCCACAGTTTATGAGATGAGCCGGAAACATCGAAGTGTTGAAAATTGACAGCGGGGTTGCCCCGCAGGCACGGCCTTCGACCCCACCGGCCGGAGGCCGTTAGCTTGCGCCTGGAGCCCGAACAAAACATTTTACACCGATCCACAAAGCCCGGGGACATCCAGCAGGCCCCCGGGCTTTGCCTTTCCCCAAATTCCGCAGCGCAAATATCCAGCCGCCATCGGCCTTTTCACCGGAGGACCTCCCACCCCTCTCGAACCATTTCTTCCCCTTCCCAACACTTGCCATCCGCCCCCAAATAAGCTATACTATAAGGTAAAGCAAATCCAACCCCGCACACCCCCCGGCGGGCCGGGGGGCCGGCAACAGGGTGGCTTTGGCCTTAGAGCCTATTCAAAATCTCCCCGCACGCCGCCTGGGCAGGTCTTTTCCCGTCCTGCGGCGTTACTGCGCCCGCAGGCGCGTCCAGGCGCAACCGCCGTAGGCGGCTCTTAAGCGCCTGGGCAAAAACTTGTAAGCCATAAAGGCTGGACTGCGTTTTTGTGCCTTGCAGGACGAAAAAATACCCGCTCGGTCGGCGCGCTTGGAGATCTTGAATAGGCTCTTATGACCTTGTTTATGGAGGGAAAGTTTTTATGAGGTTCATCGAGAACAAAAAACTTGCCGCGCGGATCGGGATCATCACCACCGTCATCACCCTGGCGGGGATGACCCTCCTTTGGCTGGCCGTCTCGACCAACGCCGCTTCGGTGGTGAAGAAGGACATCACCAACCAGATGACCGACGCCGTGGAATCCCGGGCGGCCATCATCGATACCTACGTCCTTTCGGCGGAGGAGTACATGACCGCCTTTGCCCTGGGCGGCGAGGTCCGGGACCTCCTCCTGGACCCCGAGGACCCCGCCCTCCTGGCCCGGGCCCAGAAGTACACCGAGGATTTCGCCTCGGTGAAAGGGGTGTTCGAGGGCCTCTATATCGCCACCCCGGATACCCACGTCCTCACCCACACCTCCCAGGGGGCCATCGGCATGACCACCCGGTCGGGGGATTCCTTGAAGAGCTTCCAGGACACCATCCTGGCCCGGCAGGAGCTGACCAACCTGGGGATCATGAAGTCCCCCGGCACCGGCAGCATGATCCTTTCCATGTACTACCCCATCTTCCAGGGCCAGCGGTGCATCGGCTACGTGGGGGCCGGGGTCTACGCCAGCCACCTTATGGACTCCCTCCTGGACCTGAACATCAAGGGCCTGCCTGACAGCGAGTACGTCTTTCTCAACGTGGATACCGGGGTCTACCTCTACCACCAGGACGACGCCCTGCTGAACACCGAGACCGCCGACCCCGGCTACCGGGAGATCCTCCGGCGAATCCAAGCCGACGGCAGCACCCAGGCCAATACCTATTCCTACCGGGACGAGACCGGGGTGGAGCGGCTGGGGGTGTACAAGTATCTGAAGGACCGGGGCTGGGTCTTTATGGTCCGGGATACCGCCACCGAGGTCTACGCTTCGGTGACCGACGTCCGCATCCTGTCGGGAATCCTCTGCGCCGTCACCGCCCTGGCGGTGATCCTCCTCACCCTCCTCCTCCTGCGGAGGGAGGGCCGGGAGCTCATGGTGGTGGAGCGGGCCATCGGCCGCCTGGGGGATCTGAACCTTTCCGCCGACCAGGAGCTGGAGCCCTTCTATGACCGCTCCGACGAGATCGGCATGATCGCCCGGACCACCCACCGGGTCTGCCAGTGCCTGAGCAAGACCATCGACGACGTGGGACGTGTCCTGGGGGAGATGGCCCGGGGGAACCTGGCCATCGACGTCGCCGAAAACGAGGACTACTACATCGGGGATTTCAAAGCCCTTTCCGCCAGCCTCCAGTCCATCCACGCCAACCTGGTGGAGGTGATCCGGGACATCTCCCAGGTGGCCGGGGAGGTGGGGGCCAGCGCCGAGGGGGTCTCCTCCGGGGCCCAGGCCCTGGCCCGGGGGACGGCGGAGCAGTCCTCCGCCGTGGACGGCCTTATGGGCAACGTCACCGCCATCACCGCCCAGATCCAGACCAGCGCGGCGCAGTGCGGCGACGCCAGCCGGCTGGTGGACCGGGCCACCGGCTATGCCGCCGAGGCGGACACCAAGATGGAGCAGCTCACCGCCGCCACCCGGAACATCGACCAGTCCTCCTCCCAGATCAGCACCATCATCAAGACCATCGAGGACATTGCCTTCCAGACCAATATCCTGGCCCTCAACGCCGCCGTGGAGGCCGCCCGGGCGGGAGCCGCCGGCAAGGGCTTCGCCGTGGTGGCCGACGAGGTCCGGAACCTGGCCAGCAAATCCGCCGACGCCGCCCAGAACACCAACAGCCTCATCAGCCACTCCATCCAGAGCGCCAAGTCGGGGACCGAATCCACCGACCAGGCCGTCTCGGCCATGAGGGACATCAACGCCTGCATCCAGTCCATCAAGACCCTGATGGACAAGATCGCCGCCGCCAGCGTCCAGCAGTCGGAGATGATCGCCCTGGTGGAGACCGGCATCAAGGAGATCTCGGCGGTGGTCCAGGACAACTCCCTGGCCGCCGAAAAGAGCGCCTCGGTCTCCGGGGAACTGTCCCGCCAGGCCCGGGCCCTCAACGACCTCATCCGCCGCTTCCGCGTGGGATAACAAAGACCGCCGGCCCGGAGCCCCAAGGTTCCGGGCCTTTTCCTTTGCCCTGGGTCCCTGCCCGGGAAGGGCATTTTGGACGAACTCTCTCCCCAAACCGATACCCCTTTGGAACTATTGACAAAATTTGTACAAAGTATGTCCAAAAAGAAAACAAACCCTGGTGTTTTTCGCCAGGATGTGGTAAAATACCCTTGTTTTCTTTGTTTCGGTATAGTCGGGGCGGGACGGGCCCCGAGTTTCTACTGGCGGTCCCCTCCGCCAACTACCGGAAAATAAAAATGGCCCGGCGCGCTCCCGCCCTCTCTCCCGAAGGAGGGCCCGCTCCGGCCTGTTTTGCTTTTCCTGTAGAGAAACCCTCCCCGACTGTAAGATAAGAGGCCGCCCCGGCAGCCTCGCAGCCAACAGGAGGGACTCTGCTTTTATGGAGAAATTCTTCAAGCTCAAGGAGAACGGCACGACCACCCGCACCGAGATCGTGGCCGGTCTCACCACCTTCATGACCATGGCCTACATCATCGCCCTGAACCCCAACCTGCTCACCAACTTTGACGTGGGCTCCGCCCTGTGGAACGGCGTGTTCATGGCCACCTGCATCGCCTCCGCCATCGCCATGTTCTGCATGGCCTTCCTGGCCAACAAGCCCTTCGCCCTGGCCCCCGGCATGGGCCTCAACAGCTTCTTCGCCGTGGTGGTGGGCAACATCGCCGGCCTCACCGGCATGACCTACGTGGCCAGCTTCCAGGCCGCCCTGGTCATCATCCTCATCGAGGGCGTCATCTTCATCGTCCTCTCGGTCCTCAACATCCGGGAGAAGATCGTGGACGCCATCCCCCTGGGAGTCCGCCTGGGCATCGCCCCCGCCATCGGCCTGATGCTCATGAACATCGGCTTCGGCTCCAACGCCGGCGTCTACTCCGAGACCGGCGGCCCCTTCTACATGATGCGGGACTTCTTCGGCGCCCTCACCCCCAGCGTGGCCAGCATCAGCATGGGCTCCGGCTACGCCACCATGGTCCTCCAGGTGGTCACCACCTTCATCGGCCTCTTCGCCATCGTCATCCTGGCCAAGAAGGGGGTCAAAGGCGCCGTCCTCCTGGGGATGCTGGTGGCCTCGGTGATCTACTGGGCCGGTTCCTTCGCCCTGGGCGGCAACCCCTTCGCCTCCCTTGCCACCGCCAGCTTCGTCCCCCCCTTCGGAGACATGATGTCCACCACCCTTCTGAAGTTCAACTTCCAGGGATTCCTCCAGATCGGCCTGTTCACCGCCGTCACCCTGGTCATCACCTTCTGCATGATCGATATGTTCGACACCATCGGCACCCTGGTGGGCACCGCCTCCCGGGCGGGCATGGTGGACGACCAGGGCAACATGCCCAACATGAAGGAAGCCCTGCTGTCCGACGCCATCGGCACCGTGGCGGGGGCCTGCTCCGGCACCTCCACCGTCACCACCTTCGTGGAATCCGCCTCCGGCGTGGAGGCCGGCGGCCGGACCGGGCTCACCGCCCTCACCACCGGCATCCTCTTCCTGGCCTGCATCTTCATCGCTCCCATCGCCGCCATCATCCCCGCCGCCGCCACCTCCGCCGCCCTGATCTATGTGGGCGTGCTGATGCTCATGGGCCTGAAGAACGTGAACTTCGACGACCTGGACCAGATGGTCCCCGTGGCCATGATGCTCATCGGGATGCCTATTTCCAGTTCTATCGGTCATGCCATCGGGCTGGGGCTGATCTCTTACACGGTCATCAAGGTGTTCACCGGCAAGGCCAAGGAGGTCTCGGCGCTGACCTATGTTATTTCGGCGCTGTTCCTGCTGAAGTTCTTCCTGATCGTTTAGTTCTCTCCCTCTGGTTTACTCTGCGGCTCCTCTCGGCCGGTCAAGCCCGCTTTGCGGGCTTGACCGGGGAGGGGAGGGAAGTGCTCCTGCGGTCCGGGGTCTGTGCGAAGTGGCCCCGGGCTGTTTTTGTTCCAGGGGGGGGTTGTTTTTTGGGCGGGAATGGTGTACACTAGTAGGGCGGACGGGGAGTGTTCTCCGAAAGCGATATGTGGAGATGTACCCAAGTGGTCGAAGGGTCTGCACTCGAAATGCAGTAGGCGCCTAATAAGCGCGCGAGAGTTCGAATCTCTCCATCTCCGCCAAGGCGGGGCTCTGCCCCTCCAATAGAGCGGGGCATCCAGGCGGGTGCTCCGCTTTGTTTTTTGGATTGAGACTTCTTTTTTGAAAGCAGTCTTAAAGGATGGTGGACCATGTGAATTTAGATAGATTATCTGAAGGCGAACTAATTACTCTTTATGGAGACATTATTTATGAGCTAAAACACAAGGGAATCATTCGATCAAAAAATGTTGTAGGAGATATAGGAGAATATTTAG
>CANOCD010000119.1 GCA_947564495.1 uncultured Angelakisella sp.
AAGATTATTGCGGAAAATATTGCGGAGATTGCTGGTGGAAAAGCATAAAGAGAAGCTGCTGGCGGGGGAGGTCGAGAAAAGCGACAGCGTCCAGGTTTTTGAGCCCCAGTACCGCTACGAGGAGGCCCCGGCCCAGGAGGGCCCCTACAGCCACCCGGAGTTCGCCCCGGGACCGGAGAGCCGCCCCTACGACCCGGAGATCGACGGACCTGTAGAGGGACCCGACGGCCCCATCGTGAACGTCCCCGCCCCGGTCAAAAGGGGCTACGGCGTTGAAATTTCCTTCCTGGACGAGGCGGGGAACCCTATCGACCTGGAACATACCGGGAGAAATTCCTCCCAGGTCATCGGCGACGGGGAGTTTGAGGCCGAGGAGGCCCTGGAGGTGGAGGGCTTCACCTATGAAAAATTCACCCTGGTGGTGAACGAATCCCTCCGCTTCCCGGTGGAGCTCCACCGGATCGACCCGGAGGACTACGCCCTCACCGGCTGCGCCGTGGCGGAGGACGCCGGGTACCGGGTCTCCCTCCTGCCCCTCAACGAGAACTGCACCCGCTTCGCCCTCATCCCGGAACCGGTTGGGGACCAGGCGGACCGGGCTGCCAAGGGGAGCTATTGGAGCCCCAACTCCTTTGACCTAAAGGTAGTGGGGGAGGACGGCAGGACCTACGAGGCCGAGGCGGTGAACAGCCGCCCGGGGTGCCAGGAATACTACATCCCCGAGATGCCGGAGGTCCGTATGAAGGAGATCACCCTTGCCGGCATCCTGGAAAGCACCCGGTACGAGAAGTCCCCCGCCGCCATCCAGCTGCCCGCCCTAAAGCTGGGGGAGATCAAGGAGATTGGCCAGAAGGTGGACCTCTGGAACTTCAGCGTGGAGGTCCAGGCCGCCGGCCTCAAGGAGGACGGGACCCTGTGGGTGCAGATGGGGATCGACTGCGGGGAGGGGGTCCGCCTCAACCAGCTGGACCTGGATTGGCCCGCCGAGAAGGGCCTCTCCCTGACCCACTCCCTGGAGGAGAACAGCCAGACCATAGCCGCCGACAAGATGGGCCACCGGGCCGGGAAAAAGACCAAGCTGCCCGTCACCTTCGCCTCGGTGGTCCGGGAAGGGGAGTGGAAGTTCACGGTGCCGGAGTTTTCTTCGTCCGAGGGCTGATTTTTCGCCGGGAACCATCTTGTGCTTTGCCGGAAATTGGTGTATCATAAAAAGGGCCTGTCCCCGCAAATCAGCTTTCTGAAAGGGAGAATACACCATGGAACAGCACTATGACATCACCGTCGCCGGCGTCAAGCGGAGCCTGCCGGTGGTCCCCATCAGCGACACCCTCTCCATCGCCTCCTTTGTCATCTTCGGCGATACCGACGTGGTGGAGCCCTGCGCCCGGGAACTGGCGGCGAAGCTCCCCCCGGTGGACTACCTCATCACCGCCGAGGCCAAGAGCATCCCCCTCATCTACGAGATGGCCAAGGTGATGAAGATGCCCCGGTATCTCATCGCCCGGAAGTCGGTGAAGGGGTACATGAAGAACCCCATCGTCACCAAGGTGAACTCCATCACCACCAGCAAGGAGCAGATCCTCTGCCTGGACGAGGAGGACATCCAGCGGATCAAGGGCGCCCGCATCGCCATCGTGGACGACGTCATCTCCACCGGCAGCTCCCTGGCCGCCGTGGAACACCTGGTGGAGCTGGCCGGGGGCACCGTGGCCGCCCGTGCCGCCATCCTGGCCGAGGGGGACGCCGCCAAGCGGGAGGACATCATCTACCTGGGCACCATCCCCCTTTTCGTCAAGGAAGGCTAAGACCCTATAAAAAGCAAGGACAGCGTTCCCGCCAATGTGGCAAGGAACGCTGTCCGTTTTTCTTTTCTGGGGGGATGGCTCGTCAGGGCTCATCCCAGTTGTGCCAGACGCTCTGGACGTCGTCGTTGTCCTCCAGCAGCTCCAGGAGCTTGGCCATCTTGTCGGCCTGTTCCTGGTCGGGGATGGCGGTGTAGGTGGCGGGGATGTAGGCGGCCTCGGCGGAGGTGAGGGTGTAGCCCTTGGCCTCCAGCCCCTCCCGGACGGCCCGGAGGTCGGCGGTGGCGCAGAGGACCTCCACGCACTCCTCCTCGAAGTTCACGTCGGCGGCCCCCACGTCGAAGCAGTCCTCCATGACCTTCTCCTCGTCCAGCTCCTCGTCGGGGTTGTCGATGAGGAGGAGGCCGCTCTGGCTGAAGAGGAAGGAGACGCAGCCGTTCTGGCCCAGGTTGCCGCCGCACTTGTCGAAGTA
The DNA here is from genome assembly GCA_947564495.1 of uncultured Angelakisella sp. Classification (GTDB taxonomy): domain Bacteria; phylum Bacillota; class Clostridia; order Oscillospirales; family Ruminococcaceae; genus Angelakisella. Next base: position 2,275 of record CANOCD010000119.1, read on the forward strand.
GTGGCGCAGGTCCCCGGCGGTGCGGTTGCGGTTGTCGGTGAGGGTCTCCACAATGACGGCCACGCCGCAGGGGCCGTAGCCCTCGTAGACGATCTCCTCGTAGGAATCCTTGTTGTCGCTCCCCGCCGCCTTTTTGATGCAGCGGTCGATGTTGTCGTTGGGCATATTGCAGGCTTTGGCCTTGGCGATGCAGTCCCGCAGCTTGCCGTTGGATGCCGGGTCGGGGCCCCCCTCTTTGACCGCCACCGAGATCTCCCGGGCCACCTTGGTGAACACCTTGGCCCTGGCCGCATCGGAAGCGCCCTTCTTCCGCTTGATGTTGTTCCACTTGGAATGTCCAGACATACAGATACATCCTTTCTGACGATTGCTGCCGTTTACTGCAAAAATGCTCTGCCGGAAAAAGCGGGCAGAGGATTCCTTTTTCGGGCCCGGCAAGGGATTTTTACGACCCTTAAGCCTCGCACCACATAGGACTCCAGGTAGAAGCCAACGGCCTTCGACCGCTAAGGCCGAAGGCCGCCGTAGGGGAAAGCCCGCGGGGGCTACCCCGCTGGAGGCGCCACCCGGATTTGAACCGGGGGTGAAGGTTTTGCAGACCTCTGCCTTACCACTTGGCTATGGCGCCAAAAAATGGAGCGGGTTACGAGGCTCGAACTCGCTACCTCCACCTTGGCAAGGTGGCGCTCTACCAGATGAGCTAAACCCGCAAATGGCGACCTGGATGGGGGTCGAACCCACGACCTCTAGCGTGACAGGCTAGCGTTCTAACCAACTGAACTACCAGGCCATGCTCCGGCCCCTGTGGGACCGGGAACGATACTCATTTTACTATAAATCAGTGCCGGTGTCAAGTGTTTTTTCCCCGATGATGGCAAGAAGTTCTTCCTTTGTAAAGGTGTACCGGTTGGGACAGAAGTGACAGCAGAGCTCCGCCTGGCCGTCCTCCTCCGCCATGGCCCGGAGTTCCCCGGCGTCCAGGGACCGGAGGGCGGCGGCCATCCGCTCCCGGCTGCACCCGCAGCGGTATTCTGCCACCCGGCTGTCCAGGATATGGGGACCCATCCCCGCCAGGACCCGGCGGGCGATCTCCTCCGGGCCCAGGCCGGAGACGAGCATCTGGGTCATCGAGGGGAGGGAGAGGACGTTTTCCTCCGCCAGCCGTGCCTCCTCCTCCCCGGCCCCGGGCAGGAGCTGGAGTATCCAGCCCCCCGCCGCCTGGACGGTGAGGTCGGGGTTCACCAGCACCCCCAGAGCGCAGGCGGCAGGGACCTGCTCGCTGTCGTGGAAGTACCGGGTCAGGTCCTCGGCGATCTCCCCGGAGACCAGGGGCAGTACCCCCACATAGGGCTCCCCCATCCCCAGGTCCTTGACCACAAAGAGGCTGCCGTTTCTGCCCACCGCCCCGGAGACGTCCAGCTTGCCCTGGGGATTCAGGGGCAGCTCCACGACGGGGTTGGCGGCGTAGGCCCTGGCGTGACCGTCGGCTCCGGCCACGGCGATGACCGTCCCGGCGGGGCCGTCGGCGGTGATCCGCAGGGTGACAGAGCCCCGGTCGGTCTTGAGCATCGAGCCCATGATGGAGGCGGCGGTGAGGAGCCGCCCCGCCGCCGCAGTGACCACGGCGCTGGGCTGATGATACCGCTCCAGGGTGGCCACCATGTCGGTGGAATCCAGGGCCCAGCAGACGGCGGACCCGTTTTCGGACATGGCTCGGACCAGCTTTCCCATGTTATGACCTCCTGGCGACGTAAACGAGGCGTTCCTCCCCGGGGCGGGGCGGAGAGCCGGTGTAATCCCCCTGGACCTCCAGCAGTTCAAAGCCGGTCTCCTCCAGGAGGGCGGCGATCTCCTCCCGGGGGTAGGCCACCTCCCGGAAGCTCTCGCTCGACCGGCGGTAGCGGTCCCCCTTCTCCCGGACGAAGAAGTCCAGGTCGATGAGAACGCCGCTGTCCCCGTCCCTGGGGTCCCAGCTGTTCTGCCAGACGCAGCAGACCTCCTCGGTCTCCCGGACGAAGGCGCTGCCGGCCAGGCGGTCCCGGTGCTTTTCCGGGGTGTTCATATCAAAGAGAAAGAGCCCCCCGGGCTCGGTAAAGAGCCGGACCCGGCGGAAGGTCTCCCGGATGGCCTCCTTCCCCGGCAGGTGGTCAAGGCTGTCCAGGGTGCAGAGGGTGGTGTCCACCGTGCCGTAAAGGTCCAGCCCGGTCATCTCCTGGCAGAGGTAGAGGACCGGCGGGTCAAGCCCGGCGCTTTTCTGCATAGCCTGGGCCAGCATCTCCTGGGAGCCGTCCACGGCGATGACCTCCGCCCCCAGCCGGGCCAGCTCTACCGCCAAAGAGCCGGTGCCGCAGGCCAGATCCAGGACGAGGCGGAACCCGCCCCCGTGGTGCTCCGCCAGCTTTTTCAGAAAGGCCGCCTTGGCCCGGTAATCCACGTCGACGGTGAGGCTGTCGTAGAACCGGGCGAAGGTCTCCTCATACCCTGCCATCGTCCTCGTCCAGCCGCTGGAAGATGGCCTCGTAGCCGTCGGCGCCGTAGTTCAGGGAACGGTTCACCCGGCTGATGGTGGCGGTGCTGGCCCCGGTGGCCTGGACGATGTCGCTGTAGACCCGGTGGTCCCGGAGCATCTTGGCCACCTGGAGCCGCTGGGAAAGGGCTTTCAGCTCCTGGATGGTGCAGAGGTCATCAAAAAACCGGTCGCACTCCTCCATGTCTTTCAGAGACAGCACGGCACGGTACAGGTATTCCACGTTGGCGTCCTTCAGCTTCGGATTCATTGGAAGCGCACCTCCTTCCTTTACAGTTTACCATTTCAACGTAAAAAAGTAAAG
>CANOCD010000120.1 GCA_947564495.1 uncultured Angelakisella sp.
AGGCCCTAGGATGCAAGCCCAATGAGCGCACGCCCAAAGGGTCACGGCCTAACGATCCAGCAGAAATCCCGGAAATCAGAATGAAAACCTAAAGAGATGCCCTGTCAGGGCTCCCCCCATCTTTTGGGAATAAAACTATTTTGCCACTGTCCCAGCAGAATTGCAAGAGGAAATCGCCCCGGAGGATGGAAAAATTCTTCCACCGCCAAAGCAAAAAATCAGCAGGAACAGAAAAAGCGGCCATCCCACCAGGGGGACAGCCGCCGGAAAGGGGTCAGATGGTGATCTTCTCGAAGTCGGAGGCGGGGTGCTTGCAGAGGGGGCAGATGAAGTCGGCGGGGAGCTCCTCCCCCTCGTAGATGTAGCCGCAGATGACGCACCGCCAGGCAGTCTTGCCGGCGGGCTTGGGGGCGGCCTGGGGCTTGGGCTTGATGGAGCTGTGGTAGTAGGCGTAGGTGGCCGAGGGGGCGGAGGTGAGGATCTCCATGTCCTCCAGGCCGGCGATGAAAAGGGTGTGGGTGCCCAGGTCCACCGTCTGCTCCACCTTGGCGCTGAGGTAGGCGTTGACCCCGGCGGTGACCACGTAGAGGCCGTTGGCGGACCGGCGGCAGTCCTTGTACCCGGCGAACTTGTCCACATCCCGGCCGGACTGGAAGCCGAAGTGGCGGAAGGTGTCGAAGTCAGCCTCCTCGCTGAGGATCGAGAGGTTGAACCGGCCGCTTTCCAGGGTCATGTCGTGGGTGAGGTTCTGCTTATTCACGGTGATGCTGATCCGGTTGGGGGTGTCGGTGACCTGCCCCGCTGTGTTGATGATGCAGCCGCTCTCCCGCCCCCCGGCGGCGGCGGTGAGGACGAAAAGACCGTAGCTGAGTTTGAACAGTGCTTGGGTATCCATGGCGGTTCCTCCTTTGGTTGGTTGGTGAGTGTTCTTTTTTAAGATAATCCTTTTTAGGGGGCGTTGTCAAGGGGAAGTGGGGAGGTTTTTGGGGACAAGGGAACAATGGCCCCCCTTGCGCCCGCCCCCCGCCGGTGGTAAAATAAAACAAACTCCAAAAATTCCAAGGAGGACCCGCCTATGGCCCTTTTCGACTTTCTCGCCAGCAAAAAGAAACCCGATCCCCCCGGCCCGGACTTCTCCTCGATCGACTCGGAGGAAAAAGCGGAGGCCCTGGCCCGGGAGGGGACCCTGGCCCCCCTCTACATGATGCCCCTTCGCTTCGGCGGGGAGGAGTCGGCCCGGAACCGCCTTTTCGTCCCCCCGGCGGTGGCGGCCCTCAAGGACCGTTGCGACGACATGGTGGAGGACCTTCTCCGCCAGGGGAAGGTCAGCGGCTACCAGTGCCGCCCCGAGTATCAGGGGACCTGCTTTATCCCCACCGCCGTCAACGTGGTGGCAAGCCAAAAGGGGGAACCGGTCTTTACCCAGCGCATCCGTATCTGGGGCGACGCCCTGAAGGAGGAATGAATGATGAGCGCAACCTATCAAAATTGGATGGACTACGAGGAGCGGTGGCTGGACGGCTACCGGAAAAAGGTCATGCGGACCACCACCCATATCACCATCCCGGTGGTGATGGTCTTTCTCACCGTCTTTTTCGGGATGGTCCCCTTTTTGGACCGGATGGACCCCGCCGACGCCTTCTACGGCGGGCTGGGGGGCTTTTTCCTGGGGGCGGTGGTCTGCGGCTTCTTCTACCTCTGCCTGCGGTTCGGCCTGCGGAAGAGCAAGTACCGGCGGCTGATCCAGCAGGCGGTGGACGGCCTGGGCCTGCCCCCCGGGGAGGAGGACCAGCTGGCGGCGGAGATGCTGGCCGCCGTGGATGACCCCAAACAGCGGTTCTACTTCGAGATCAACTCCATGAACACCAAGGGGACCCCCGCCCGGTTCGTCCTCACCCCCCACTACGCCTGCCTCATGGGGGCCTACCCATACGCCATTTTTGTCCGGCTGGCGGATATTAGCGAAATTCGCCCCGGGTCGGAGAAAAAGCTGGAGACCCGCCGGGGGGCCAAGACCCGGTCCGCCCAGATCCTCACCCTCTACTCCATCGGCTTCTACCGCAAGGATCGGGCCGACCGTGACCTGAAGCCGGAGGACCTCCCCGACGAGGCCATGGGATTCTTCTCCCAGCGGCTTCGGGATCACGCCCTGGAGATGCTCCGGGAGCAGACCGGCCTGGTCCGCAGCACGGCGGAATGAGGGGGCAGGGGTTGGAACAGCAGAAAAAGGCCCCCCTGGAGGGGCTCATCCTCCGCTCCCAGGGGGGATTTTACCAGGTGCTCACCGAGGCCGGGGAACTCCAGTGCCGGGGCCGGGGCCGCTTTCGCAAGGAGGACACCCAGCTGGTGGTGGGGGACCGGGTCCAGGTGGAGCCCACCCAGGAGGGCTGCGGCTTCATCACCGGGCTGGAGCCCCGGAAGAACTCCCTTATCCGGCCCCCGGTGGCCAATATCGACCGGCTGGCTCTGGTGGTCTCCTCCACCCAGCCCGCCCCCAACCTCCTGGTCATCGACCAGCTCACCGCCATCGCCGCCCGGCGGGAAATTCCGGTGGTCCTGGTCTTTACCAAGGCGGACCTGGCCGACACCGGCCCCCTGGCGGAGGTCTACCGCAAGGCGGGTTACCTCGTCTTTCAGGTGGACAGCCTCTCCGGGGCGGGGACGGCGGAGGCAGGGGCCCTGTTCGCCCGGGGGATCACCGCCTTCTGCGGCAACTCCGGGGCGGGGAAGTCCAGCCTCCTCAACGCCATCTTCCCGGAATTGGGCCTTGCCACCGGGGGGATCAGCCGCAAGCTGGGCCGGGGGCGGCACACCACCCGCCACGTGGAGCTTTTCCCCACCGGCCAGGGGGGATACATCGCCGACACCCCCGGCTTTTCGGCCATCGACTTTTTGCAGTTCCAGCGGATGCCCGCCCAGGAACTGGAGCTCTGCTTCCCCGAATTTGAGGGACACCGGGAGCGGTGCCGCTTCACCGGGTGCAGCCACCGGGTGGAGAAGGGCTGCGCCGTCCTGGCGGCGGTGGAGGCCGGGGAGATACCCAGGAGCCGCCACGAAAGCTACAAGGCCATCTACGAGGAACTGAAAACGGTGAAGGAGTGGGAGCTGAAAAAGGAGGGGACGCCGTGAACCTCTCCCGGATAAAGCGCCTGGACTCCCTTTCGTTAAAGGTCCTGGCCATGGCTTTGATGCTCTGCGACCACCTGTGGGCCACCGTGGTCCCGGGGAACGGCTGGCTCACCTCGGCGGGGCGGCTGGCCTTCCCCATCTTCGCTTATCAGATCGTCCAGGGCTTTCTCTACACCCGGAGCGTCAAAAAATACCTGGGCCGCCTTTTCCTCTGGGCCCTGATCTCCGAGGTCCCCTTTGACCTGATGTACGGCGGCACGGTCTTTTACCCCTTCCACCAGAACGTCCTCTTCACCTTCTGCCTGGCCCTGGTCCTTCTGGCGCTGATAGAAAAGGCCCGGGAACGCTCCCGGGCCCTGTTCCTGCTGCTCCTCCCGGTGGTGTTCGCCGCCGGGTATCTTTTGGGGATGGTCACCATGGTGGACTACTACGGCTACGGCGTCCTTACCGTCCTGGTGTTCTGGCTGGCGGAAAAGCTCCCCTGCCGCCCGCTCTTCCAGCTGGCGGGGCTGTGGGTCATCAATATATGGATGATGGGGGGCATGATCCTCACCGTGGAGCTGTTCGGCCACGCCCTGGAACTCCCCCAGCAGGGGCTGGCCCTCCTGGCCCTCCCCTTCATCTGGCTCTACAACGGCAAACGGGGGAAGGTCTCCCCCGCCATCCAGACCGCCTGTTACGCCTTTTACCCCGCCCACATGGCGGCGCTGGTCCTGATCCAGGGGAGGGTTCAGGCCGGGTAGACCAGCCGCTCCGGGGTGATGTTTTCCAGGACCTCCAAATACCGCTTGGCCAGGAAGTTGGCCATCCCCAGGTTCATATCCAGGTAGTTGCCGCAGTCCTTGGGGGCGGCCCCGGGGACCTCCCCCCGGAAATCCCGGATGAAGCGGAACATCTCGATGACCAGGGGCAGGACCTCCCGGGAATCCAGCTCCCCCGCCAGCAGCAGGTAGAAGCCGGTGCGGCATCCCATGGGCCCGAAGTAGATGGTGCGGTCCTTCCACTGGGGGTGGTTCCGCAGGAAGGTAGCCCCCAGATGTTCGATGGTGTGGACCTCGGCGGTATTCATCACCGGTTCTTCATTGGGCCGGGTCATCCGCAGGTCGAAGGTGGTGACCACCCCGTCCCCCGCCCGATCCCGCCGGGAGAGATAGACCCCCGGCAGCAGCCGCAGGTGGTCGACGGTGAAGCTGGCGATCTTTTCCATAGCAAAGCACGCTCCTTTACGTTGTGATGGGTCGATACCAGAGTAAAGGATTTTCCGGGGAATGTCAAGACGGCGGGGGAAAATACAGTCAAGAAAAAGGAGGAGCAGATCATGCTGAGACCGAAAGAAGTGGTGAGCCGGTGGGTGGACGCCTTCAACAGCCACGACGTGGAAGGGATCGCCGCCCTCTACCACGACAACGCCGTGAACCACCAGGTGGCCAACGACCCGGTGGAGGGCCGGGAGGCCATCCAGGCCATGTTCCAGGCGGAGTTCGCCGCCTCGGAGATGACCGCCATTGTGGAGAACCTCTTTGAGGACGGCCAGTGGGCCATCCTGGAATGGCGGGACCCCCTGGGCCTGCGGGGGTGCGGGTTTTTCCAGGTGGTCAACGGGAAGATCCTCTTCCAGCGGGGGTATTGGGACAAGCTGTCCTTTCTGAGGCAGCACGGCCTGCCGGTGGAGGGGGCGTAGGCGGGCCGGTGTCCGCTGATGTGTCCTTCTTCACGCCCCGGGGAAAATATCCGAAAAAACCGGAAATTAGGGCTTGATTTTTCCCTTCCCCTCGTGTATAATATAAAAGCTGTCAGTTGCGGCAGCGGACGGGCGGTTAGCTCAGCTGGAAGAGCACCTGCTTGACGTGCAGGGGGTCAGGGGTTCAAGTCCCTTACCGCCCACCACGGCGTAGCCGCCGAGGCACGCCCTACACGGCCTTCGGCCTTACCGGTCGAAGGCCGTTACCTTGTGCCTGGAGACTTAGG
>CANOCD010000121.1 GCA_947564495.1 uncultured Angelakisella sp.
TTCTTGTTCTTCTTGGTGTTGTAGTTGCGGTGCTTGCACTCGGTGCAGTCCAGGACGATCTTCACTCGCATATCGGCACCTCCTAATCGTGGCTGCCCCGGCGGGATGCCGGGACGGTAGTTTGCCTCCCTCTTTCTTTAGCGAGAGGAGGTTCTTTTCGGACCGAAGCCCCGGGGGTAAGCCGGCATTTTGGCGCACAAAAAAAGAACCCTCTCGGAGAGGTGGTTTCATTATACCCTACCTGTCCGGGGAAGTCAAGGGTTTCCGCTGGCTTTTCGGGCCTTTTTTCGGAGGTTTTCCGGGGGCGCCCGCCCCCGCTTGCGCTCCCCCCTGTTCTGTGGTATATTTATTATCATCATATCCCTTGCAACAGGGGACAGCCTATGGGGAAGGACAAACACCATGCCAAAGAAAAAAGAACCCCTCACCAAAAAACTTTTCCGCCTCCTCTTTCACCGCCTGGTCTTTGCCGGGGCCGCCCTGGTGGTCCAGGCGGCCATCCTCCTGGTGCTGCTCCTGCGCTTTGAGGATTACTTCGTCTACTTCTACGGGATCAGCGTGGCGGTGAGCATCATCATCGTGCTGTACATCATCAACAACCGCAGCAACCCCGCCTATAAGATCGCCTGGATCATCCCCGTTCTGGTGGCCCCCGTCTTCGGCGGGATTCTCTACCTCCTCTTCGGCGGGAACAAACTCAGCCGCCGGGAGGTCCGCCGCCTGGCCGAGATGGAAGGGAACTTCGCCCGCATCCCCAATATCGCCCCCTCCTGCAAGGAGGAGCTCCGGGCCCTCTCCCCCGACGCCCTGAACCAGTCGGAGTACATCCGCCGCATCGCCGGGGGGCCGCCTTACCGGAACACCTCGGCGGAGTACCTCCCCCTGGGGGAGGTGAAGTTCCAGCGGATGCTGGAGGAGCTGGAAAAGGCCGAGCACTTCATCTTTCTGGAATACTTCATCATCCAGGAGGGGAAGATGTGGGACCCTGTCCTGGAAATTTTGGAGCGCAAGGCCAAAGCCGGCCTGGACGTCCGGGTGATGTACGACGACATCGGCTGTATGCTCACCCTCCCCGCCCACTACAAGCGGACCCTGGAGCAGAAGGGCATCCGCTGCTGTGTCTTTAACCCCTTCGTCCCCGTCCTCACAAGCCGGTTCAACAACCGGGACCACCGGAAGATCTGCGTCATCGACGGCCACACCGGCTTCACCGGGGGGATCAACCTGGCCGACGAGTACATCAACGCCTACCCCAAGCACGGCCACTGGAAGGATACCGCCGTCCTCCTCCGGGGGGACGCCGTGGCCAGTCTCACCCTCATGTTCCTCACCCTCTGGGATTTCACCACCGGCGAAAAGGAGGACTACGCCCCCTTCCTCCCCCGGGTCTACCACCCGGAGCCGGTGGAGAGCGACGGCTTCGTCCAGCCCTTTACCGACAGCCCCCTGGACGGGGAAGCCGTGGGGGAGACGGTGTACATGAACCTCATCAACAAGGCCGACCGGTACGTTTACATCACCACCCCCTACCTCATCATCAGCAACGAGATGATCACCGCCCTGACCACGGCGGCCAAGTCCGGGGTGGACGTGCGGATCATCACCCCCCACATCCCCGACAAGTGGTACGTCCACGCCCTCACCCGGGCCTACTACCCGGTGCTCATCGAGTCCGGGGTCCGTGTCTTCGAGTACACCCCCGGCTTCATCCACGCCAAGACCTTTACCGTGGACGACGAGTACGGGGTGGTGGGCACCATCAACCTGGACTTCCGCAGCCTCTACCTCCATTTCGAGTGCGCCGCCTGGCTCTACCGCTGCTCCTGCATCGGGGAGATGCGGGAGGACTTCCTCCGCACCCTGGAGCAGAGCCAGGAGATCACCATCCAGGACTGCCGGCGGGTGGGAGCCCCGACCCGTCTGGTCCAAAGCCTCCTGCGGGTCTTTGCCCCGCTGATGTAGACCCTCCTGTGAGACAAAAACGCCGGAGCCCCCCGACCGCTTGGCCGGGGGGCTCCTCTCACTTTCCCACAGGTGTCACGCCTGATCTTAGGCGGTAACGACGCTTAGCTTTTCCAGCACTTCTTCCTTGGTGGTGCTGGCCATCAGGGCGTCCCGGAAGTCCTGGTGCATCAGCTTTCTGGAAAGGGCGGCCAGGATCTTGAGGTGGAGGTTGTTCTCCTTGGGGGAGATGGCGATCATAAAGACCATGTTGGCCAGGGTGCCGTCGGGGGCGTTAAAATCCAGGCCGGTCTTGGAAAGGCCCACCGCCACCCGGGGGCCGGTGACAACATCGCTGCGGCCGTGGGGGATGGCGAAGCCCATGCCCATGCCGGTGGAGGAAAGGGCCTCCCGGTCGTAGATGACCTTGGTGAACACCGCCTTGTCGGTGACCACCCCGGCGTCGTACAGAAGGTCGATCATCTCCTGGATGGCCTCGTCCTTGGTGGTGGCCCGGAGCTCGGTGCAGATGGTGTCCTCGGCGAAGAGGCCGGGGGTGTTGGTCATTTCAGCCATGATTTTCCCTCCGCTTTGCAAATTCTGATCTTCTCCATGGCCACCTCTTTCATAGCGGCCATCATGGGACGGTTCATTTTCCGCAGGTCGTAGGCATCGGGGTTTTCGGCCAGGAAGGACCGGATGGCCTTCATCCCGGCCATCTTCAGCTCGCTGTCGAAGTTCACCTTGTTGATGCCGCAGTCGATGGCCTGGGCCACCATTTCCAGGGGGACGAAGGAGGTCCCGTGGAGGACCAGGGGGCGGCCATCCACCGCCGACTTGATGTCCCGGATGCGCTGGTAGTCGATCTTGACCTCCCCCTTGTAGAGGCCGTGCTGGGTCCCCACGGCCACCGCCAGGGAGTCGCAGCCGCTCTCGTCGAAGAAGCGGGCGGCGTCCTCGGGGAGGGTGTAGGGGTCGTTTGCCACGTCCCCCTCCTTGCCGCCGATGAAGCCCAGCTCGGCCTCCACCGAGATGTCCAGGCAGTGGGCCGCCCGGGCGACCTCCCGGACGGCGGCCACGTTCTCCTCAAAGGGGAGGAGGGAGGCGTCCATCATCACCGAGGTCCAGCCGTAGCGGATGCAGCGCATATTCAGGGGAAGGTCCTTGCCGTGGTCCAGGTGGAGGACCACCGGGACCCGGGCCCTTTCGGCCGCCCCCGCGCCAAGGTCCCGCAGGTATTCAAACCCGGCGTAGTCGATGGCGTTCTGGCTGGTCTGGATGATGACAGGAGCGTTGAGTTCCTCGGCGGCGGCGATGATGGCCGCAAGGTGCTCCATGTTGATATAATTGATGGCGGGAAGGGCGTAGCCCTCCTCCGCTGCAATACGAAGGGCCTGGGTCCCGGAAACTAGCATTTCTTATTTCTCCTCTTTCTTGGTGATGCCGTAGATGACAGCGCCCACGGCGGAACCGATGAGAATGTCAACGACCCACAGGAAGGGGTTGCTCACCAGGGGGAGGATCAGGAAGCCGCCGTGGGGGGCGGGGACCTGGATCTTCATCATATAGGTGAGGACGGCGGAGATGGAGGAGGCCAGCATCAGGATGGGCAGGACCACCAGGGGGTTCTTGGCGGCGAAGGGGATGGCCCCTTCGGTGATGTGGGTGCAGCCCAGGACGTAGTTGGAGATGCCGGCGGCCTTCTCGTCGTCGGTAAACTTCTTGGGGAAGATGGTGGTGGCCAGGGCGATGACCAGGGGCGGGGTGATGCAGGCGGCGGAGACACCGGCCATAAAGGTGGTGTTGCCCATGCCCAGGAGGGCGGTGCCGGTGGTGTAAGCGGCCTTGTTCACAGGGCCGCCCATATCAAAGGCGCTCATGCAGCCGATGACGATGCCAAGGAGCAGGGGGTTGGAATCCTGGAGGCCGGCCAGGAAGTTCATCATGGCCTCGTTGATGGCGGCCACGGGCCCGGCGGTGAGGGACATGAAGATGCCGATGAAGGCGACGCTGACCAGGGGGATGAGGAAGATGGACTTGAGGCCCTCATACCGCTTGGGCAGACCGGCCAGCATTTTAAGGAGCCACAGGGTGAAGTAACCGGCAACGAATCCCGCCAGGATGCCGCCGATGAAGCCGGAGCCGGTGCTGGAGGCCAGCATCCCGCCGACGAAGCCGGAGACAAGGCCGGGGCGGCTGGCGATGGACTCGCCGATGAAGGCGGAGAACACAGGCACCATCAGGCCCATGGAGACGCCGCCGATGTTTTTGAGCATAGCGGCGAAGGCGTTGTACTGCTCGCTTGTGGGATCAAAGGAATAGATGCCCCACAGGAAGGAGATGGCGGTGAGGACGCCGCCGGCCACCACGAAGGGGAGCATATGGCTGACGCCGTTCATCAGGTGCTTGTAGATCTGGTGGGCCGCCGAGCCCTTGTCGGCGGGGGCCGCCTCGGTCTTGGCGGCCTTGCCGGGGTTCTGGACCGGGACCTTGCCGTCCAGGATACGCTGGATCAGCTCCTTGGGCTTGTTGATGCCGTCGCCCACCGAGGTGACGATGACCGGCAGGCCGTTGAACCGCTCGATCTCCTCGTTCTTATCCGAGGCCACGATGACGCCGATGGCGTCCCGAATGTCCTCCGGGGTGTGGACGTTCTCCGCCCCGGCGGCGCCGTTGGTCTCCACCTTGATCTCCACCCCCAGCTCCTGGGCGGCGGTCTTCAGGGCCTCTTCGGCCATGAAGGTGTGGGCGATCCCGGTCGGGCAACCGGTGACAGCTAGGATCTTCTTTGCCATACTACTCTACCTCACTTTTCTCACAGTCAAAGACTGCATATATTCCGAGACCCGCAAAAGGTCCCCGATACCGTTGCTCCCGGCGACGTCGGCGCCGGTGGCGCTCCCCTTTTTCATAGCGGCCTCCAGGCCGCCTCCGGAGAGCCATTCGCTGAGGAAGGCCGCCAGGCAGGAATCCCCGGCGCAGGCGGAACTGACCAGCTTTACTTTGGGCGCGTCACAGAACCACAGTTCCTTCCCGTTACTGAACAGCATTCCCTTGTCCCCCAGGGTCAGGAGGACGTTCTGGGCCCCCTGCTCATGGAGGAGGGCCATGGTCTCCTCCACCTCCTGGAGGGAGGTAAGGC
>CANOCD010000122.1 GCA_947564495.1 uncultured Angelakisella sp.
ACCCCGACACCGGCGCTAACGATGTCGTTGGCATCGCCACCGCTCTGGCCGCTGTTGCTCTGGTCTCCGCCGCCGCTGTCTCCCTGAAGAAATAAGTCCCAGCGACTTCTTTCCCCAACAAGGAGTTAAGCCGAAAGGCTGAAAAGGTCCCCGCCTCCGTTCTCCGGGGGGCGGGGATTCCTTCTTAAAGGAGTATGACAGATGTTAGGAGAACGGCTCTGCAAACTGCGCCAGGAGCGCAACCTCTCCCAGCGGGAGCTGGGGGAGATCGTCCTGGTCAGCGGCTACACCATTTCCGCCTACGAGCTGGGGCGCAGCGACCCCAACGACGAGATCAAGATGCGCCTGGCCCGCTACTTCGACGTTTCGGTGGATTACCTCATCGGCCTCATCGACCAGCCCCTGAGCTACCGCCGGGACACCAACACGGTGATGCTCCCCCGGAACCTCAGCGACAGCCAAAAGCAGAGCCTCCGGGCCTTTCTCTCCTCCCTGGAGGAGCGGGACTGGGCCGGGGAGCCGAAAGAGGAAGTCGCCGCCGGGGCGTGACCTGTCTACATAGGGGCGGCCGGGGCCTGCGAGTACCCCCCGCCGCTCACCGGGGCTGTCCTGCTCCACCAGGCGGTTCCCCGAAAGAAGAATGACCGCAAGGCCGTTCTTCTTTTCGTGTCTAAAAACAAAAAGCCCCGCAAAAGGAACGAGGTCTGCACCCCATCCCCCCCGGAGGGCAGAGGGGCACACGGGGGGACTGGTCCCCCCGTGAGGCGTGACGACCCGAAGGGTCCCGGACCTTCCGCAGAAGGTCCTCACGCCTTACCCCCCGCCGCTCACCGGGGCTGTCCTGCTCCACCAGGCGGTTCCCCGAAAGAAGAATGACCGCAAGGCCGTTCTTCTTTTCGTGTCTAAAAACGGTTCGGAAACGCCCCCGGGGAGCGGCTGCTTCCCGGGGGCTGCTGTCATTCTATCCCTTGCAACCACAGGACGCTTATGGTACAATAAAAGCAGACCCCCAACAGAAAGCAGGTGACCCCCATGGCTGTAGCGGAGCTGACCGAGACCCGGCGGCAGGAGCAGAAGCACCAGGAGGACCTGGAGCGGCTGCGGAACTTTCGCCTGATGGACGACGACTTTTTGACCAAGTGCTTCGAGGAAAACCTGGAGGGCACCCAGCTGATGCTGCGTATCCTCCTGGAAAAACCGGACCTTGTCGTCCTGGACGTCCGCACCCAGGTCTTTGTGGAAAACATGCTGAACCGCTCGGTGCGGCTGGACATCCTGGCCACCGACAGCACCGGGGCCCGGGTGAACGTGGAGGTCCAGCGGGCCGACAAGGGGGCCGGGCGGAAGCGGGCCCGGTACAACAGCAGCATGATGGACCTGGGGGCCCTGGAAAAGGGCCAGGACTTCGACCGGCTGCCCGAGACCTGGGTGATCTTCATCACCGAAAACGACGTCATCGGCAAGGGCCGGCCCCTCTACCCGGTGGAGCGGTGCTTTCTGGAGGACGGGGAGCGGTTCGGGGACGGGACCCATATCCTGTATGTAAACGGCGCCTACCGGGGGGACACGCCCCTGGGTAAGCTGATGCACGACTTCGCCTGCACCGACCCGGGGGATATGTACTACCAGCCCCTGGCCGAGCGGGTGAGATTCTACAAGGAGAGCAAGGAGGGTGTTGTCATTATGTGTAAAGCTATAGAAGAAATGCGGGAGCAGAGCATTCAAGAGGGAATCGAGATCGGGAAAAAAGAAGGCAAAAAAGAGAATCAGATTGAAACCGCCCGCCTCATGCTGTCTGACGGAACTGTAGCGTTAGATAAGATTGCAAAATTTGCCGGTCTTTCTTTTGACGAAATAATCCGGCTGAAGGCGGAGCAGAGGATTTAGACTATGAGCAGGATAATAGACGAAATGTGGGAGCAGAGCATCCGGAAGGGAATCGAGATCGGCGACAAAAAGCGCCAAAGAATAACCGCCCAGCGTGCGCTTGCCGACGGAAGGTACAGCTTGGAGGAGATCGCCCACATCACTGAACTTTCCCTTGACGAGGTAGCCCAGCTGAAAGCAGAGCAAAAGGCATAGACCAAACATCCCCCCCCCCTTGGCTGCGGGCCGTGCCCGGGCCGGGGGGTCCTTTTTTGCCGCAACAAAATCTTTCGGGGGGAAAATTGCAGGAAAAAGGTGTTGGACGAAACGGTCCTATGTGGTATAATAGAGGAAAAGCGCCTGGCGGGCCGGGGAATCCCCCGGGACCCGCCGGGTGGAAAAGAAGGGAACGCACCATGGCAGATCACAAAAGCCAGCCGGCGGCCAAGGAGACCGACCGGCTCACCGGCGTTTTGCGCTGGGAGGCGATGGAGCCCCGGCTTGCCGAGGCGGCGGCAGAGGGCGGGGGACTCTTTCTCTGCGATATTCTGCGCCTGGGGGAGGTGAACCACCGCCTGGGCCACGTGGCCGGGGACGAATGCCTCCGGCAGGCCGCCCGGGTGCTGGGGTTCCTCATCCGGGAGGGGGACCTCCTGGGCCGGGCGGGGGAGGACGAGTTCGCCGTCTTTCTCCCCGACTGCCTGGGGGAGCTCTCCCGGGATTCGGTGGCCCAGCGTATCCGGGACCGGTTCCGGGAGCGCCGGGGGGACGGGGTCCCCGCCTTTTCGGTGACGGTGGGGGCCGCCATCGCCCGGCCGGGGGAGACCGCCGCCTCCCTGGTGGAGCGGGCCCGGGCCGACCGCCTGGCCCGGCGGGAGGAGCTGCTGGCCGCCCGTCGGGCCGCCCCGGTCCGGCAGGACAGCTACCAGCGGGACGCCAGGAAGATCCGGGAGGAACTGACCGAGGAGATCCGGGTCCCCGGGGCCTACTGCCGGGACTACGAGACCTTCCGGAGCATCTACCGGTTCCTGGAGCGGAGCATCATCCGGGGCGGGCAGAAAAGCTGCATCATCCTTTTGTCCCTCACCGACCTGGAGGGGCGGATCATCCCCCCGGAGGAGAAGGACCGGCTCATGGACCGGCTGGGGGAGGACATCCGCCACACCCTGCGCCTGGGGGACGTCTACACCCGGTACACCAGCAGCCAGTACCTGATTTTGGTGATGGACACCACGGAGGACTTTTCCGACGTCATCGTGGACCGGATCAAAGAGAGCTTTTTGGCCGACGGCGGGGACAACGACCTGCTGGTCCACTACTGCTACCAGATGCGGGGCGCGGCGGTCCCCGGGCGATGACCGGGGAGAAGGTCCTGGCCGCCACCCTCTTCGGGGGATTTTCCGCCCAGTACGCCGGGGAGGCCATCCCCCTGGGGCGGGGGGAGGGGAACAAGGCCAGCCAGCTGTTCCAGCTGCTCCTCTGCTCCCCCGGCTTTTCGGTGACCAAGCGGGAGGCCGCCCTCTCCCTTTACGGGGCGGACGGGGCGGAGGACCTCAACGCCACCATGAACAACACCCTGTTCCGCCTGCGGCGGTATCTGGCCCGGTCCCCCCTGCCCCCGGGGGAGTACCTCCTTCTGGGGGACGGGGTCATCACCCTGGCGCCCCTGGTGCCCGTCCGGTCGGACGCCCGGGAGCTGCTGGACCTGGGGGCGGAATTTTCCCGCTGCCAGGATGCCGGGGAGCGGACCCGCCTGGCCAAATTGGCCTGTCCCCTTTACACCGGGGCCTTTCTGCCCCGGCTGGCGGAGGAGCCCTGGGCGGCGGAAAAGACCCGGGCCCTCCAGGGGGCCTGGGGGGCCATGGCCCTCCACCTGCTGGAGGAGATGAAGGCGGCGGGGGACCACAAGGGGATGGAAGAGCTGGCGGCCCAGGGGGCCTCCATCCAGCCGGAGGGGGATTGGACCCTGTGGCGGGTGGGGGCTCTGCTGGCCCAGGGCAAGCGCCAGGAGGCGGCCCGGCGGTTCTGGGAGTACCAGGACCGGCTCACCGCCGCCGGGGACCTGCCCGCCCCGGACCGCCTGGCCCGGCTGGAGTCCTTCGCCCGGCGCCTCCGCCTGCCCGAGGACGGGGAGGCGGCCATCCTGCGGTTCCTGCGCCAGGGGCGGGAGGCCATGGGGGCCAGCCGGTCCAGCCTCCACGGCATCCGGGAGTGCTACCACCTCCTGGAGCGGCTCCGCCGCCGGAAGGGGCTGGAGAGCTGCCTCCTTCTCTGCGCCATCCAGGAGATGGCAAGGGGGACGCCATCCTCCCCGCGGCTGGAAAAGCAGGAGAAGGTCCTGGAGGCGGTGGTGGAAAAGGTCCTCCGGGCGGGGGATCTTTACGCCCGGTACCAGCCGGGGCAGTATCTGCTTCTCTGCCCGGGATGCGGCCGCCCCTCCGCCCTAAAGGTGGTGGACCGGCTGGACCGGCGGTTCCAGCAGGAGAACCGGGGGCGGTACCGGGTGCAGTGCCAGGTGTTGGAGGTCAAAGAAACACCCAGAGAACAAAAATAAACGATTTTCCGGAAGATGAAAGAGCAGATGAAAGAGGGAATCTGCTATACTGGTAGACAGAGACAAAGCGCCCGCTGGGGGCGCGCAAAGGAAAGAACGCATAGGAGGGTAACGATGAAGAAGTTAGCGAAGGAACTGCGCCGGGCCCTGGGGCTGGTGCTGGCTTTGGCTTTGGTGTTCAGCTATACTCCGGTGATGAGCGCCTACGCCGATGACGAGGTCCCCGGGCAGGTGGTTTCCGCAGAGGACGCCGCCCCGGCGGAGACCCCGGTGGCTGACAAAGAGGCTCATCCCCTAGGGGATGAGGACGGGACGGATGTCCCGTCCTCTAATGCTGATGTTGGCGAGGAGGATGAGGGAACTCTGCCCGAGGATGCCACCCCTGTTGAGGGTAGCGAAACTGAGGGGGATACGGAGGACGAGGAGCCCGTGGAGGAAATCGTCCAGGCTCCGGCGGACAATGCGAACCTGCTGGCGAATGATGAATTTGTGGAAAAGAAATGCGACAAGTTGGGGCATAAAGTCTGGCGTAAAAGGGAAACCCGTAAAGGCACAACTTGCAAGGAGCACGATGTTGAAGTCGTTACATGTACCTTTCCTGATTGCAACTCTAGGTGGGAAGAAACCCTTTCTAGTG
>CANOCD010000123.1 GCA_947564495.1 uncultured Angelakisella sp.
CAGCTTCTGCTCCAGCTCCCCGATGTCCAGCTTCAGCAGCTTGCTGACCCCTTCCTCCTCCATGGTCACCCCGTAGAGGACGTCGGCCCCCTCCATGGTGCCCCGGCGGTGGGTGATGGCGATGAACTGGGTCTTGTCGGTCATCCGGCGCATATAGGCGGCGAAGCGGTTGACGTTCACCTCGTCCAGGGCCGCCTCGATCTCGTCGATGAGGACGAAGGGGGCGGGGTTCACCTTGAGGATGGCAAAGTAGATGCAGATGGCCACGATGGCCTTCTCCCCGCCGGAAAGGAGGGAGAGCCCCACCATCTTCCCCGAGGGCTGGACAAAGATGTCGATGCCCGTCTCCAGGGGGAGACTGGGGTCGGTGAGCTTCAGCTCCCCCCGGCCGCCGCCGAACAGCTCGGTAAAGATGGTGCCGAAGTGGTGGTTGATGGCGTCGAACTTCTCCAGGAAGATGCGGCTCATCTCCTGGGAAAGGTCCCCGATGAGTTTTCCCAGCTCCTCCTTGGACCGCTCCACGTCGCCGATCTGGGTCTTGTAGAAGTTGTACCGTTCCGCCACCTCCTTGTACTCTTCGATGGCGGCCACGTTGACGGCGCCCAGGCCCCGGATGCGGTTTTTCAGCTCCCCCAGCCTCCGCTGGGCGGCCTGGGGGTCCTCCAGGGGGATGGCCAGGGCGGCGGCCTCGGTCTTGGTGATCTCGTACTCGTCCCACATCTTGGAGAGGATGGTGTCGCTCTCCCCGGACATGGTGGCCCTCCGTTCCTCCAGCCGGGCCAGCTCCCCGGAAAGGTCCTCCCTCCTGGCGTTGAGCTTCTTTTCCTCCTGGCGGAGCCGGGTGGTCTCGGCCTCGCACCGGTTCCGCTCCCCGGTCCTTTGGGCAATCTCCTCCCCCAGCCCCCGGACACGCTCCTGGCTGCCGGCGACGGTGGCGGTGATCTCCTCGATCTCGGCCTCCAGGGCGGCGTTCTGCTCTTCCAGCCCGGCAATCTGCCGCCGGAAATCTTCCAGCTGGGCTTCGCTCCCCTCCTGGCTCTCCAGGAGGTTTTGGAGGGCCAGCTCCATGGCCTCCTGGTCCTTCTCCATGGCGGCAAAGGCGATCTGTTTCCGGGAGAGTTCCTCTGTAAAGGTATCCGCTTTTTCAGCGGCTTCCTTCTGGTTTTCCGCCGCTTTTTGGAGTTCCCGCTCCACCTCCTCCAGGCTGGCGGCAAGTTTTTCCACCAGCTCCCCGGAGGTGAGCTCTTTGCCCCGCAGTTCCTCCACCCGGGCGGTGAGGGCGTCAAACTCCCGAAGGGACTGCTCCCCCAACTCCTCCGCTTCGGTGACGCTGATGGTCAGGCGGCGGAGTTCGGCGTTGGCCGCCGCCAGGTCCTCCCCGGCGGTACGGCTCTCCCCCTCCACCCCTTCCACCAGGGCGTTGATGGCCGCTGTCTCCTGGCGCAGGGCGGTCAGGCTCCCCTCCAGTTCCTTGGACTTTTGGGCAAGTTCCCTGGCCTCCTTCTGCAGCTTTTCGATCTCGCTTTTCCGGCTCAGGATGCTGGCGTTCTTCCCAACATAGCCGCCGGTCATGGAACCCCCGGCGTTGACCACCTGGCCGTCCAGGGTCACCACCCGGAAGCGGTGGCTGTATTTTTTGGCGATGGCCACGGCGGCGTCCAGGTCCTCGGCGATAACGGTGCGGCCCAACAGGTTCCGGATGATCCCGGCGAAGCGGCTGTCGTACCCCGCCAGCTCCGAGGCGACGCCCCGGTAACCGGGGCAGTTCTCCAGCCCCTGCTCGGAAAGCGTCCTCCCCTGGACCGCCGTGAGGGGCAGGAAGGTACACCGCCCCGCCTTGGCGTCCACAAGGATGCGGATGGCCCGTTTGGCCACCCCCTCGTCCTCCACCACGATGTTCTGCATGGCGGCCCCCAGGGCGATCTCGATGGCGGTGACGTACTCCTTCTCCACCCGGATCAGCTCCGAGACCGGCCCGATCACCCCCCGAAGGGAGCCTGCGGCGGCGTGCTTCATCACCGTTTTGACGCTGTTCTGGAACCCCTCCAGGTTCCGCTCCATATCGGAGAGGAGCTGGGCCCGCTGGAGCTTTTCCCCGGCGGCCCGGTCCAGGGCCCGCTGTTCCTCCTCCATCTTGGCCAGCTTTTCCTGGCGGCCCTTCTGTTTATAGAGGTAGCCGTTCTTGGTGTTGGCCAGCCCCTCCAGACGCTCGGTGAGTTCCTCCACAAAGGCTTTGCAGCTCTTCTGCTCCTCCCGAAGCTGGGCAAGGCGCTGGTCCTTCTGCTTCACCTGGTCCCGGAGGGCGTCCAGCCGGGCCACCGTCTCCCCGATAAGGGTGGCGGAGGTCTCGCTGGAGACCCGGGCGCCGGCGATCTCCCCCTGGATCGTCTCCCGCTGCATCCCCAGGGAGGTCTGGACGGCGGCGAGCCGTTCCTGTTCCCCCCGGAGGGCGGCAAGCCGTTCCTGGCCGGAGCGGATGGCCTCCGCTTCCTCCTTTACCCGCCGGGCGTGGTCCTGGGCGGCGGTCCGGGCCTCCCGGACCCGCCCGGCCAAGGTCTCCCGGTCGCTGGCGCTGTCCGCCAGGCGCTTTTCCAGGGACTGGATGCTTGTCCGGTTGTGGCCCATGTCGTTATTCTTGACGGCGATGTCCGTCTTGGCGGAGGAGACGGCCTCCTCCACCGATTTGATCTCCTGGCGCTTGGCGTCGATAAAGACGGCGCAGTCCTGCATCTCCCGGCTGAGGGCGTCAAGCTCCTCCTCCAGCTGGTACAGGCTGGCCTGGACGCTGTTCCGGTCATTTTTGCAGACCAGGATCTTGTCCTCCTGGGCGTGGAGGTCCCGGCGGAGCTTTTCCAGCCGCTCCAGCCAGAGGGAGATCTCCAGCGTCTTTTTCTCCTCCGAAAGGACCAAAAACTGCTGGGCCTTCTCCGACTGGGCCTTGAGGGGGCCCACCCGGTCCTCCAGTTCCCCCATGATGTCCCGGAGGCGGACAAGGTTCTCCTCCGCCTGGGAAAGGCGGCGCTCCGCCTCCCCCTTGCGGTAGCGGAACTTGGAGATGCCGGCGGCCTCCTCGAAGATCTCCCGGCGCTGGGTGCTCTTGGCCCCCACGATGTCCCCGATCTTCCCCTGCTCGATGATGGAGTAGCCATCCCGGCCAAGGCCGGTGTCCATAAAGATCTCGTTGATGTCCCTCAGGCGCACCAGGTTGTTGTTCACCCGGTACTCGCTCTCCCCGCTGCGGTACAGCTTCCGGGTGAGGATCACCTCGTCGCTGTCCACGTCGATGCTGCGGTCGGTATTGTCGATGAACAGGGAGACCCAGGTGTAGCCCATGGGGTTCCTGTTTTTGGTGCCGCCAAAGATGACGTCCTCCATCTTGGCGCCCCGGAGCGACTTGCTGGACTGCTCCCCGAACACCCACTTGATGGCGTCGCTGATGTTGCTCTTTCCGCTGCCGTTGGGCCCCACCACGGCGGTGATGCCGTCGTCAAAGGTCAGCTTGGTGCGGTCGGCAAAGGATTTGAATCCCTGTAACTCGATCCCCCTCAGCCGCATACAACACCTCCCTGGTCATCTTTCCGTTCCTCGTTGCGATACAAGATCAAAAAGTCCTCCTCTATCCCGGCGCCGGCCCGGATGGTCAGTCCCGGCCACCGCCGGCGAAGCTCTGCAAGATTCCTTTTCCCTTGGCCTGCCGCCTGGGACAGGAGCCGGGGGGGCACCAAGACCTCCGGTGTCCCCTCTTTTCCCTCCGCCTCCAAACGGCGGAGGAGCCGTTCCAGGAACAGGCGGCCACGGCAGAGTTCCCCCAAGGCGGGATGAAAGCATCCCCCCAGGGCCCTTTGGGCCGTCCCGTTCTCATTGTGGAGCCCCAGGCGGATCACCCGGATGCCCCGCTCCTCAAACATCCCAAGGAGCCGGGCGCAGAGCTCCACCGTCTCGTCCAGGCCGGGGGGCTGATACTCCCCAGATTCCATCCGCCGGGCCAGTTCGGTCCAGGGAAAGACCACCGTGGGGTAGATCCGCACCGTGTCCGGCTCCAAAGCCGCAAGGCCCAGGCCGGTGTTCCAGTCCATTTCCGGGCTGCTTTGGTACAGCCCGGTCATCATCTGGAGCCCCAGGGAAAAGCCCTTTTCCCTGACGAGCCCCGCCGCCCGGCGGACGTCCTCCCCGGTGTGGCCTCTGCCATTGGCCTCCAATACCCTATTATACAGGGATTGGGCCCCAAGCTCAATAGCCTGGACCCCGTAGTTTTCCAATATCTGCAAAATTTCCCCGTCGATGGCGTCGGGCCGGGTGGAGATCCGTATCCCGCCGAACCGGGGGTCCCCCCGAAAGGGCTGCGCCGCCTCCAGGAGGGCGATCATCTCCTCCCGGGGGATGGCGGTGAAGCTGCCCCCGAAAAAGGCGATCTCGGCGGTCCCGAACCGGGGCGGGAGCCCCGCCAGGGCCTCCCGGCAGAGGGCCGTGACCTCCCCCGGGGAGGGGGCCCTTTGGGTCCCGGAGATGGCCCGCTGGTCGCAGAAGCTGCACCGGTGGGGACAGCCCTTGTGGGGCACAAAGACAGGGATGTTGGCGTGCAGAACTTTCTCTGTCACTCTCCCATGAGCTCCAGAGCCTCCTTGGCGGCCAGCTGTTCGGCCCCCTTCTTGCTCCGGGACTCCCCCCTGCCGATGACGTTGCTGTTGAGGCGCACCTCCACCACGAAGTGCTTGTCGTGGTCGGGCCCGTCCTCCCCCACCAGGACGTAGCTCACCCGCTCCTCGGGGTTCTTCTGGACGATCTCCTGGAGCATGGTCTTGTAGTCCACAAAGGCCCCCCGGTCCCCGGTGTCCAGCTCCTCCCGAACGAACCGGAGGACGAACTTCCCGGCGGGCTCCAGCCCCCCGTCCAGAAAGATGGCGGCGATGAGGGCCTCAAAGGCGTCGGAGACAATGGAAGGCCGGGTCCGCCCCCCCATCTGCTCCTCCCCACGGCCCAGGTAGAGTTCCTCCCCCAGGCCGATCTCCTGGGCAAAGCGGAAGAGGGACTTTTCGCAGACCATGGAGG
>CANOCD010000124.1 GCA_947564495.1 uncultured Angelakisella sp.
CAGCTCGGCCATGGAAAGTTCTCTGATCTCGGCGGGTTTCATTCCTCAACACTCCCTTCCTTCTTGATGAACTTGCACTTGACGGGCAGCTTGTAGGCGGCCAGTCTCATGGCCTCCCGGGCGGTCTCCTCCGGGACGCCGCCGATCTCGAACATCACCCGGCCGGGCTTGACCACCGCCACCCAGTATTCGGGGGAACCTTTACCGGAACCCATGCGGGTCTCGGCGGGCTTTTCGGTGATGGGCTTGTCGGGGAAGATCTTGATCCAGACCTGCCCGCCTCTCTTGATGTAACGGGTCATGGCGATACGGGCGGCCTCGATCTGGTTGGAGGTGATCCAGGCGGGCTCCAGGGCCTGGAGGCCGAAGTCGCCGTAGTTGACAACGGTGCCCCGGGTGGCCTTGCCGGTGAGGCGGCCACGGTGTACCCTGCGGTACTTCACTCTCTTAGGCAGAAGCATTATTTGCTGCCTCCTTCCTTGTGAGGTTTCTTGTCCTGCAGCACCTCGCCGGCGTAGATCCAGACCTTGACGCCGATGCGGCCGTACTGGGTAGCGGCCTCGGCAAAGCCGTAGTCGATGTCGGCCCGGAGGGTCTGGAGGGGGATGGTGCCTTCATGGTAGTGCTCGGTGCGGGCGATCTCGGCGCCGCCCAGACGGCCGGAGACCTGGGTCTTGATACCCTTGGCCCCGAAGCGCATAGCGTTGCCGATGGCCTTCTTCATGGCCCGGCGGAAGGAGACACGGCCCTCCAGCTGCTGGGCGATGCTCTCCGCCACCAGCTGGGCGTTCTTATCGGGCTGCTTGACCTCCACCACGTTGACGGTGACGGCCACCTTCTGCTCCTTGCCCTTGTTGACCATCTTCTCGCAGGTCTGGCGCAGCTTCTCGATCTCGGTGCCGCCCTTGCCGATGACCACGCCGGGACGGGCGCAGTGGATGTGGATGCGGACGGTAGTGGGGGTGCGCTCGATCTCGATCTTGGGGACCCCTGCGGAATACAGGCTCTTTTTCAGAAATTTACGAAGGTTGTAATCCTCCACCAGAATGTCGCCGAAAGCATCGTCGCGCGCAAACCAGCGGGAATCCCAATCCTTGATGACACCCACGCGCAGACCGTGGGGATTCACTTTTTGTCCCATAGTTTACCTCCTCCTTCAGCTTATTCCTTTTCCCGCACCACCAGGGTGACGTGGGACGTTCTCTTCATGATGTGGAACGCCCGGCCCTGGGCCCGGGGGCGGATCCTCTTCATGGTGGGACCGGGGCAGACAAAACACTCTGCAACGTACATCCGGTCCTTATCCATGTTCTTGGCGGGGTCGTTGACGCCGTTGGCCACGGCGCTGGCCAGCAGCTTGGCCAAAGGCTCGCAGGCTGCCTTGGGGGTGTATTTGAGGATCGCCGCCGCCTCGTCCACCGGCTTGTTCCGGATCAGGTCCAGAACGATCTGCACCTTGCGGGGCGAGATGCGGGCGTGTCTCAGGTAAGCCCTTGCTTCCATGTGTTTTTTCCTCCTTTCGGTCCGTTATTTGGTTTTCTTGGCGCCGGCGTGGCCCCGGAAGGTCCGGGTGGGGGCGAACTCCCCCAGCTTGTGGCCGACCATATCCTCGGTGATGTACACCGGGACGTGCTTCCTGCCGTCATGGACCGCGATGGTGTGGCCCACGAAGTCGGGGAAGATGGTGGAGGCACGGCTCCAGGTCCTCAGAACGGCCTTCTTGCCTTCCCGATTCATCTCCTGGACTCTCTCCAGAAGCTTGGGCTGGACAAACGGTCCTTTTTTTACGCTTCTACCCATATTGTTATTGCCTCCTTCCGTTTATTTCGCGTTCCGACGCTTGACGATGAACTTGTCGGAGCTCTTGTGCTTGCCACGGGTCTTGTAGCCCAGGGCCGGCTTGCCCCAGGGGGTGACAGGGCCGGGACGGCCCACAGGGGATTTGCCCTCGCCGCCGCCGTGGGGGTGGTCGCAGGGGTTCATGACGGAACCACGGACGGTGGGACGGATGCCCATGTGACGGGTGCGGCCGGCCTTGCCGATGTTGACGTTGCCGTGGTCGATGTTCCCCACCTGGCCGATGGTGGCCATGCACTTGTCGGGGACGTTGCGCTGCTCGCCCGAGGGCAGGCGGATCATGGCGTAGCCGTTCTCCTTGGCCATGAGCTGGGCCTGGATGCCGGCGGCACGGGCCAGCTGGGCCCCCTTGCCGGGGTAGAGCTCGATGTTGTGGATAAAGGTACCCACGGGGATGCTGGAAAGGGGCAGGGCGTTGCCGGGCTTGATGTCGGCGGCGGCGCCGGAGACCACGGTGTCCCCCACCTTCAGCTCGTGGGGGGCCACGATGTACCGCTTCTCCCCGTCCTCATACTGGACCAGGGCGATGTGGGCGGTGCGGTTGGGGTCGTACTCCAGGGTCAGCACCTTGGCGGGCATCCCCTCTTTGTCCCGCTTGAAGTCGATGATGCGGTACTTCTGGCGGTTGCCGCCGCCGTGGTGGCGGACGGTGATGCGGCCGGTGTTGTTGCGGCCTGCGTTTTTCTTCAGCGGCCGGAGAAGGCTCTTCTCCGGGGCCACCTTGGACAGCCCGGTGTAGTCGGTCACGGTCATGCCGCGGCGGCCGGGTGTCGTAGGCTTGTATGCTTTGATCGCCATTGTGATGGTCACTCTCCTTCATCAGATTAGCGGAGTTCGGAACACTCCATACCTCCGGGGCTTTTCATCCCCGGCGTTTTTTCAGCTTGCCCGACGGGGCAGGCCGTCCTTCTTCCCCATCCCCCGAAGGGGCGGGTGGTTTGCCCTCTTACTGCATCGACTCGAAGAACTCGATGCCCTTGCTGTCGGCGGTGAGGGTCACGATGGCCTTCTTCCAGGCGGGGGTGTAGCCCTGGTAGCGGCCCATCCTCTTGAGCTTGCCACGGCAGTTCATGGTGTTCACGGAGGCCACCTTGGTGCCGGGGAACAGGGCCTCAACGGCCTTGCCGATCTCGATCTTGCCGGCGGTCTTGGCCACCTTAAAGGTGTATTTCCGCTGGGCCATAGCCTCCATGGAGTTTTCGGTGATCACAGGGGCCAGGATGATGTCGTGAGCGGTCTTCATTTGCTGTACACCTCCTCCAGCTTATCCACGGCGGCGGTGGAGACCACCAGCTTGCCGCCGTTGAGAATGTCGTAGCTGTTCAGGGAGCCCACGATGGTGGTCTTGACCCCGGGGATGTTTCCGGCGCTCTTGACCAGCTTGGGGTCCACCTCAGCGGTGACGATGAGGGCCTTGCGGTCGATGCCCAGGGCCTTGAGCATGGCGACCACGGCCTTGGTGCTGTAGCTTTCCACCTTGATGTCGTCCACCAGCACCAGCTCCTGGTCCAGGACCTTGGAGGAGAGGGCGGACTTGACGGCCAGCACCCGCATCTTGCGGTTGAGGCTGTAGCGGTAGCTCCGGGGCTTGGGGCCCAGGGCGACGCCGCCGTGGGTCCACTGGGGGGCCCGGGTGGAGCCCTGGCGGGCGTGGCCGGTGCCCTTCTGTCTCCAGGGCTTCTTGCCGCCGCCGGAGACCTCGGTGCGGGTCAGGGTGGACTGGGTGCCCTGGCGCTGGTTGGCCAGGTAGTTCTTGATGACGGCGTGGAGGACCACCTTGTTGGGCTCGATCCCGAAGATGGCTTCAGAAAGGTCTCTTTCTCCAACGCTCTTGCCGGTCATGTCGTAGATCGTGACTTTTGGCATTGTAAAACTCCTCCTTCCTTACGCCTTGACGCTGTCGGTGATATAAACGATGCCGTTCTTGGGGCCGGGGATGGCGCCCCGGATGGCGATGAGATTGTTCTCCGCATCCACCTTGACCACGTCCAGGTTCTGGACGGTGACACGGTCGGCGCCCATGTGGCCGGGGAGGCGCTTGCCCTTAAAGACCCGGCTGGGGCTGGAGCAGGCGCCGTTGGAACCGGCGTGACGGTGGACAGGGCCGGAACCGTGGGTCTCCTTGAGGCGGTGGTTGTGCCAGCGTTTGATGGTGCCGGCGTAGCCCTTGCCCTTGGAGGTGCCGCAGACGTCTACCTTGTCCCCGGGGGCGAAGGTATCCGCCTTGATGATGTCGCCCACCGAGAGGGCGATCTGGGCCAGGCGGAACTCCCGCAGGACACGCTTGGCGGCCACGTCAGCCTTGGCGAAGTGGCCCTTCTGGGCCTTGGTGAGCTTCTTGTCGCTGATCGCCCCAAAACCGATCTGCACGGCTTCGTAACCGTCGTTTTCGGTCGTTTTTCTCTGGACGACCACGCAGGGGCCCGCTTCCACCACGGTGACGGGGACGATGTTCCCGTTCTCGTCAAAAAGCTGGGTCATGCCGATCTTTTTGCCGATGATGCACTTTTCCATGATTTTTCCTCCTGTATGGTTATTGGTTGACTCTTTTAGAAGGGAGAGCCAACATGACCTTGCCGGGACCGCCCGGCTCAGGGATGTGAGAGCCTCCAGGCTCTTAGAGCTTGATCTCGATCTCGACTCCGGCGGGGAGCTCCAGGCCCTTGAGGGCCTCCACGGTCTTGTTGGAAGGCCGCAGGATGTCGATGAGCCGCTTGTGGGTCCTCATCTCGAACTGCTCCCGGCTGTCCTTGTACTTGTGCACGGCCCGCAGGATGGTGGTGATCTCCCGCTCGGTGGGAAGGGGGATGGGTCCGGACACCCGGGCGCCGGTGCGCCGTGCCGTCTCCACGATCTTCTCCGCCGCGGTATCCACCAGCTGATGGTCGTAGCTCTTGAGTCTGATCCTGATCTTCTCCTTGACTGCCACTTATTCATCGCCTCCTAAAAATTTTGGTCTGCCTTCGGCGACGGTGTTTACTGATCCTGCCGCAAACCCCGCCGGGTGTTCCGTCCCCCTCCATAAGAAAAGCCGGGAAACCACCGTCCTTGGGAAAGGCGTGGTTCCTCCGGGAACTCATACGTCGGGACACAGGTCCAGCGGGCCCTGCGTCTTGCCAGTATTCCAAGCCGCCCGGTTTCAAATCGGACATACTCCGCGGAA
>CANOCD010000125.1 GCA_947564495.1 uncultured Angelakisella sp.
CGGGGGCTGATATTGCAAAACGCCCTGTAAAGGCGTATTTGCAGGGTAGTTGCGTGCAGGGCGGCAGGCTTCTTCTTTCTTTTTCTATCGCAAAAAGAAAGAAGCAAAGAAAAATGCTCCCTTCGGAAGGGAAACGGGGGAGTTTCGCTCCCTGCGGGGAGCGACCAGGGGCGTCGCCCCTGGACCCCACCGCCCTTTGAAAAAGGGCGGCCCTAAACTTTGCCTGTCTCGGACTTTACCTCCTGCTTGTCCCACGCCCTGCCCCCTGCCCCAACACCGAAATTGACTTTTCCCCAATTTTGCGGTATGATATAGAAAATCACATTTTTGGAGGGAACCTCACACATTATGGACCCTGACGCGGGAATCGACCTGCTCTTTTTCTTCGCCTTCCTGGCCCTGGGGGCCTTCGTCGTCCTCTGCCAAAATAGCTTGGTGGAGTTCAGCGACCAGAAACTCCGCCGCTCCGCCGGGGAATCCCCCGCCTTGGAGCGTGTCGCCCGGCTCATGGAGCACCCCGGGCGGTTCAACAGCGCCATGCGGGCCGCCTATACCTTCTGCCACCTCTGCTCGGTGGCCTTCCTGGCCCGGAGCGTCACCGCCCTGGCCAAGGGGCTGGCTCTCTTCCGCCACCCCTTCTGGGCCCGGCCCCTGGGCCGTCTTTGCGGCAGCCTCCTCATCATGCTCCTGGGGGTGTTCTTCATCATGCTCCTCTCCCGGGGCATCCCCCGGCGGCTGGCCGCCCGCCACGCCGACGCCCTGGCCCCCGCCCTCAGCGGGCCCTCCGCCGCCGTCGTCGCCCTCTTCACCCCTCTGACCTGGCTGGTGGAGAAAACCACCTTCCTCCTCCTGGCTATCTTCGGCGTCCACGACCTGGAGCAGCAGGAGAATGTCACCGAGGAAGAAATTCGGATGATGGTGGACGTCAGCGAGGAGACCGGCGGCATCGAGGCCGCCGAAAAGGAGATGATCCTGGGGGTCTTTGACTTCGCCGACCGCACCGTGGACGAGATCATGACCCACCGCACCGACGTCATCGCCGTGGAGGAGGACGTGGGCCTGGAGGAGCTGGTGGCCCTGGTCACCGAAAACGGCTTCTCCCGCATCCCCGTGGTGGGGGAGGACGGCCTGGATGACATCAAGGGCATCCTCAACGTCAAGGACCTGCTGCCCCTGGTGACGGCGGACCGGCGGAAGAAGTTCTCGGTGGAAAGCTACCTCCGGGCCCCCTTCTACGTCCCCGAATCCACCAAGTGCCGGGACCTCTTCGCCAACTTCAACCAGCAGAAGAACCAGATCGCCGTGGTGGTGGACGAGTACGGCGGCACCTCCGGCATCGTCACCATGGAGGACCTGCTGGAGTCCATCGTGGGGGACATCCAGGACGAGTACGACGACGAGGCGGAAAGCGTCACCCGCCTCACCCAGGACCGGTACACCCTGGACGGGGACATCGCCCTGGACGAGGTGGAGCGGCTCCTGGGGTGCAGTTTCCAGGAGTACCCCGATTGGGATGACTACGACACCCTGGGGGGCCTCCTCATCGCCATGCTGGACCGCATCCCCGGGCCCAAGGAGCACCCGGCGGTGGAACTGGACGGGGTGCGCTTCACGGTGCAGAAGTCCAACAACCGCCAGATACTGGAGGTCCTGGCCGAGCGCCTCCCCGACCCGGAGGCGGAGCCGGAAAACTAAAACATAAAAAAGCCGGGCGGAGAGGAATGGTCAAGCCATCCTCCCCGCCCGGCTTTTGCTTTTTGGGGGTTCAGTTCACCGAGATCACCATGACCGGACAGTTCTGCTGGGCCTCCAGGGCGGCGCTTTCGGCGGTCCCCGGGATCTCCGGGACGATGACCTCCGCCAGCCCGTCCTCCCCCATGGCAAAGACAGCGGGGCAGAGGGTGGGACAGAGGCCGCAGCCGATGCAGCCGGAACGGTCGATAAAGGCGTTCATAAAAACCCCTCCTTTCGCCCCTTAGTCTGGGGCGGCGGAAGGGGTTTTATACCACGGTACAGGGATTTAGATGGTCCCCTGCCGGGGACGGAGCTCGATGTGCAGCTCCATGCCCAGGCCCCGGGCCACCCGCTCCATCAGCTCCAGGGAGGGATTGCAGTTTCCGCCCTCCAGCCTGCTGATGGTGCTTTTGTGGAGGCCGGCCCGTTCCGCCAGCTGGGCCTGGGTGATGCCCAAGGCGATGCGTCCCCCAATGATCCCGGAGGCCAGTTCGTAACGGGGCCGCATGGCCTCATACTCCGCCGCAAGCTCCGGGTCGGACAACAGGTCGGCCCGGACCTCCTCCCAGGTCTTAAATCCACTTAGCGATGCCATCGGCCAAACCTCCTTTATGATCTACTTGGGATCGTTACGCCCACCCCGCCCGGTTGCTCCCGGTCTCGAAGCTCAACGGGGCGATGTGGGGGTACTCCTCCTCGTCCCGGCGGTGCTTCAGGGCCCAGGCACGCTGGGGGAGGTAGAGCAGGGCCTCGAACTCCAGCTTCCACAGGCTCTTTTCCTTGCCCCGGAGGACCTTGTCGTAGTACACCGGCCCGTTGATGAGGGCCACGCACCGGGAATACAAAAAGGTGTCGTCGCTCATCATCGGGTCCGCCTTCTGGCAGGCGTCGGCAAAGGCCCGGGTGTCCAGGCGGTACAGAAGCTCGGTCATCTGGTCGTCAAAGAGGAAGATCTTCTCGTCCTCCTGCCGGGACAGATACTCTGTCACCGGGCGGAGGACCCCGTCGTCGTCCCCCTCCTTGGTCCAGTCGCACCGCTCCATGGTGTTCCAGAAGAAAAGATACTGCTGCACGATCTCCGCCGTGCTCATCCTGACCGCCTCCTTGTAAAAAATGACACGGACAGGGCGGTCGTTCCCCGTCCTGCCCGTGGGCTGCAACGCCTTACTTGGTGTAGTTGTCAAAATACCCCTGGATGTACACGATAGGCGTCCCCTTGTCCCCGGAGCCGGAGGTGAGGTCGCAGAGGGAGCCGATGAGGTCGGTGAGGCGGCGGGGGGTGGTCCCCTGGCTCTCCATCCGGCCGGTGAGGTCGGCGTCCTTGTGGCGGATGTACTCCCGGATGGCCTCCTTCAGGGCCTCCCCGGTGAGGTGGGCGAAGTTGTTGTCCGCCAGGTATTTGAGCTTCACCTCGTTGGGCTGGCCCTCCAGGCCGTCGGTGTAGCCGGGGGAGACCACCGGGTCGGCCAGCTCCCAGATCTTGCCCACAGGGTCCTTGAAGGCGCCGTCGCCGTAGACCATAGCCTCCACCTTCTTTCCGGTGGCGGCGAGAATTTTTTCCTGCACCGCCAGGGCGAAGGCCCGGCAGTCCCGGGGGAAGAGCTTCACCCGCTCCTCGGTGGCCTTGTTGGAGCCCAGAAGGCCGTAGTCGGGGTTGTAGCCGCTGCCGTCCACCGGGGCGGAGAGGATCTCGTCCATCCCCACCACCACCTTGGCCCCGGCGGCCCGGAGGATGGCCTTGGTCCGGCGGCGGGTGTGGATGTCACAGGTGAGGACGTGGTCGGCATAGGGGAGGACGGCGGCGGGGTCGTTGCCCAGGATCACCTGGCACTGGGCCCCTTCCGCCTCGATGATAGAGGAGTAGAAGTCGATGTAATCCACCCCGGTGAAGGGATGGAGGATAGTGCCGAACTTCTCCCGGAACTGCTCCTTGGTGAGGGTATCCCGGTAGGGGTCCACCCCGGCCTGATCCAGCAGCTCCTGGCTGACCAGATGGTTGCCCACCTCGTCGGAGGGGTAGGAGAGGAGGAGGACCACCTTTTTGGCCCCCCGGGCAAATCCCTTTAGGAGGACCGAAAACCGGTTACGGCTGAGGATGGGAAAGACGATGGCGATGGTCTCCCCGCCCAGCTTGGCCCGGACGTCGGCGGCGATCTGGTCCACGGTGGCGTAGTTCCCCTGGGCCCTGGCCACCACCGCCTCGGTGACGGCCACCACGTCCTTATCCCCGATGGGGATATTCTCGCTTTGGAGGGCGGAGACCACGGTATCGGCCACGATGGCGGCCAGGTCGTCCCCCTCCCGGATGATAGGCGCCCGGACCCCCCGGACAACGGTTCCAAACATTCTTTCCATAGACAAGACTCGCTCCTTTTCCCCGACCCGGGGCAAATTATTACATGATATATTATAGCGGAGAGCGGGACCGATGTAAAGCAGGAAATCGTGAAAATGGGGCTTTCCTGGCTGGAATCCCTGGGGGAAGTCTGTTATAATAAGAATGGATTATTTTTCCCATCTGAAAGGAGCGTTTGATATGACCCAGCAGGAGATCCTTCGGTGTGTGGACCACACCCTTCTTGCCCAGACCGCCACCTGGGCGGACATTCAGGCCATCTGCGACGACGGGGCGAAATACGGGGTGGCCTCGGTGTGCATCCCGCCCTGTTACGTCCGGCAGGCCGCCGGGTATCTTGGGGGACGGGTGCCGGTCTGCACCGTCATCGGGTTCCCCAACGGGAACAGCACCACCGCCGCCAAGGTGTTCGAGGCCCGGGAGGCCATCCAGAACGGGGCGGCGGAGATCGACATGGTCATCAACCTGGGGTGGCTGCGGGGGCGGGAGTTTTCCCTGGTGGAGGAGGAAATTCGGGCTCTTAAAGCGGCCTG
This sequence comes from uncultured Angelakisella sp., assembly GCA_947564495.1. Classification (GTDB taxonomy): domain Bacteria; phylum Bacillota; class Clostridia; order Oscillospirales; family Ruminococcaceae; genus Angelakisella. The sequence goes on from CANOCD010000125.1 coordinate 4,624, forward strand.
CGGGGAGCGGGTACTGAAGGTCATCATTGAGACCTGTCTGCTGGAGCGGGAGGAGAAAATCGAGATGTGCCGGATCGTCACGGCGGCGGGAGCGGATTTTATCAAGACGTCCACGGGGTTTTCCACGGGTGGGGCGACCTTTGAGGATGTGGAGTTATTTGCCCGGTATGTGGGGCCGGGGGTGAAGATCAAGGCGGCTGGGGGGATCGGGTCGCTGGCGGATGCGGAGCGGTTTTTGGAGCTGGGGGCGTGTCGGCTGGGGACGAGCCGGGTGGTGAGGTTGGTGAAGGAGGGGGAGGTCTAGCGCAAGGTGAAAATCGAGACAGGTAAAGTTTAGGGCCGCCCTTTTTCAAAGGACTGGGCGTAGCCCACGTGCCCGAAGG
>CANOCD010000126.1 GCA_947564495.1 uncultured Angelakisella sp.
AGCGGGGGATGGGGAAGGGGGCGCGAAGTCTTGGTGAAGGGTGACTGAAAATTTCATCTCCTTTGGCGGGTGACAAAAGGGCCGGGGGGGTGTATAATGGGGGAAGAAATCGAAACATCCGGGAAAGGGGCGGGACGGCTATGCGTACCATCATCTGGTTCATCTACTTCTGGGGGTATCTTCTTTTTGCTCTGCCGAAGATGAAAAAGGCCCAGCGGCTGGCGGCGGCGGGGGAGCTGGACGCCCGGGACGCCTTGGTGGAGCCCAAGATCCGGGCCTGGGCCCGGTCGCTGCTGCGGCTGGCGGGGGTGAAGGTGGAGATCACCGGGCTGGAGCATATCCCAGAGGGGCCGGTGGTCTTTGTGCCCAACCACCAGAGCTACTTTGACATCCCGGTGCTGCTGGCTTGGCTGGACCGGCCTTATCCTTTGGTCTCCAAGGTGGAGGTGAAGAAGATCCCGCTCATCCGCCAGTGGATGGAGCTGCTGGGGTGCGTGTTTATCGACCGGGATAATGCCCGGCAGTCGGTGGCGGCTTTGGGGGAGGCGGCTCGGACTATGGTGGAGCGGGGGCGGTCGCTCATTATCTTCCCGGAGGGGACGCGGAGCCGGGGGGAGCGGCTGGGGGAGTTCAAGAACGGGGGGTTCCGGGCGGCGCTGAAGGCGGGGGTTCCGGTGGTGCCGGTGGTCATTGACGGGACTTACCGGGCGATGGAGGCGAACCATATGTGGATCAAGCCGGCGTCGGTGCGGGTGCGGGTGCTGGAGGCGATCCCCACGGCGGGGATGAGCCGGGAGGAATCCAAGGAGATCGGACAGAGGGTGCGGGGGCTAATCGAAGCGGAACGGATGGTGGCGCAGGGGTAGGGCCAACCGCAAGGTAAAAACCGAGCCAGGCAAAGTTTAGGGCCGCCCTTTTCAAAGGGCGGTAGGTCCAGGGCAACGCCCTGGTCGCCCGCCGCAGCGGGCGAAACACCCCTGGGCGCCAACGGTTGGCAGAACGCAAAGACCGGGCCACCGAACCAGAACAGCAAATCTATAAAACCAGGCCGCACAAAAAACAACAAAGCCGGGAAAGGGTCACAAGCTGCCCTTTCCCGGCTGTTGTATTCTCGAAGTGACAACTGCGGCCGGTAACGAGCCCGGCCAACACCCAGCCGCAGGAGCGCCCCCGCTTGCGCCTTGTACCGCCTGCCCTTCCGGACAGGGCCCCCCCAGGGGCCCGAATCCGGAACGAACAGCCCCGGGATACCCCCTACTCCGCCGCCTCGCAAAAATACCACTCGTGCTCATAGAGCACCGCCATACCCCCCTCCACCCGGGCGTAGGGCAGGTCCAGCTCCCGGGAGAAGTTGGTCTCCCCGTCCTGCCGGGGCCAGCCGTCGGTGTAGGAGGTGGTCCGCCCGATGACGGCCTCCTCCACGACCTCGGCGGGCATAGGCTCTTCGGCCAGCAGATAGACCTTCCCCTCGATCTGGATGGCCGCCGGGTAGTCCCCGGCCCCGGCCTGGGCGACCTCACCCTCGGAAGAACCCCGGGCCAGCTCCTGGGGAATGACCTGGTCCGCCGCCCAAAACTCCTCCACGTCGTTCTCCCGGATGTCGATGTAGGGCTCGTCTATGGTGGTGTCCCCCTTGGTCAGCCGAATGTACCAGGGCTTCTCGGCAGGAGTCCCACCCACCCACAGGGCCCCGCCCTCGGCCAGCCCGTACCGGAAGATCATCAGCCCGGAGCCCACCTCGTCTCCCTGGTAGGGGTAGAAGTCCACCCAGTCAAGATCGTCCCCCTTCTTAGCAAGCTCCTTCACCCGCTCCAGGGTCAGCTGCTCCTTGGCCAGACGGGCCACCCGGGTGGCGGCGATCTGGGCAGGGTAGCTTTCGGCAATAGACCCGTCAAAGGTGATCTCCACCCGGTCGTAGCACCACAGGTCCCCCGGCTCCAGGCCGTTTCCCTCCTCGTCCACCAGCTTGGCCTTTGCAAGCCCCACCGAGAAGCGGTCGGCGGACCGGCGGACGTCGCTGCCCTCGTCGGCCAGGACCAGCAGGGAGTTCTCGTCCCGCTCCTCGATGATGGCGGAGAAGGTGACCCCCTCCTCCTTGGGACCGCAGGCGGCGGCGACGATGAGGGTGAACACCAGGGCCAGGGCGATGCAGACAGTCCTTTTCATGGGGAACGCTCCTTTCATTTTCAGCTTCTATCCCTTTAGTGTCGAAAAGTCCCCGTTTTGTTGCGCCCCCCTGGAAAAAATTTGCAAAAAGACGCGCCCGGCTTATCTTCACACCGGGCGCGCCTAAGAAAGGAGAACGGCTTATTTATCTTTGTGGGAGGGCAGCAGGTCCCGGACCCGCTCCCAGAAGGTGCCGTCCCCGGGCTCCTCCACCGGGGCGGGCTCCTCATCGGGGAGCTTGATGTCCGCCGTCTTGATGACGAACTGCACCGCCGCCACGTTGGTGTTCTTGGGGCTGACGAAGGAGACGGGGGTGAACTCCTTGGAGCGGTACTCGTCCAGCATCTCATCCACCTTGTCGTCCACCTGGGTGTCGATGTCGGAGGACTGATCCCGGAGCTGGAGGGTGCCGTCGGAAAGCTCGGTGATGCCGTCCTTCAGCTTTAACACCCCGTCGTAGAGGTCCTCGGTGCCGCAGGCCAGGGCGTCGGCCCCGGCGGCCAGTTCACCGGTCCCAGCCGCAAGCTCTTTCAGCTTTACCTCCAACACGTCAGCCAACTGGGGCGGAAGCATTTGACTTAGCTGCCCGAACTGTGCTACCAATGCCTGGACACCTTGATTTACCTGCATGGCCCCGTCCCGCAGGTCCTGGGCCCCGTCCCGAAGGTCCTCGGCCCCCTCCTCCAGCTGGGCGGCCCCGTCCTCCAGGGCCAGGGCCCCGTCGTCCAGCTGGGCGGCGCCGTCCTGGAGGTCGTAGACCTGGTCCTTCAGGTCCTTGGTGTCCGGGTCCTCGATGTCCAGCACCAGGGGGATGCCGTTCACCGACAGGCCGTTCATCTCGAAATTCGTGACGTCGGCGGTGACGGTGAAGTCCTTCTCCTTGCCGGGGAGGACGATGTAGGACATCTGCTTCAGCTGGCCCACGTCGGCCAGGGTGGCCCCCTCGGCCCGGATGTTCTTGCAGGTCTCGCTGTCCAGCTGGAGGGTCACCTGGAGGGCGTAGTTATCCCGGTAGACCGGGTCGGAGTCGGGGTTCTGCCGCAGGGAGACCCGCATCTCGAACCGCCCGCTTTTCCCCGCCAGGTCCGCCCCGGGGGTCTCCTTGCCGTCCAGAAGGTAGGTGACCTTCACCGTCCAGGGGAGGTCGGCGGCCCGGCCGGGGTCCAGCTCCCCCTGGTAGTAGAACTTCCCCGCCGGGGCGGTGACGGTGATGGCGTCGCCGTTCCGGACAAGCTCCTGGGTGGTGGTCAGGTTCTTCACCGCCCGGTATTCGCCGTAGTCGGTGATGGCCGTCTCCTTGTCCAGGTCGTAGTTGTTCACCACGTAAAGGGTGTCGCTCTTTCCCTCGGGGGTCAGGTTGACGTAGACCACCTCGTCCTTCTGGGGGAGCTCCGCCCCGAAGGCGGGGACCACCCCCATGACCCCCAAAAGGGCCGCCAGGCCCAGGGCCGCAAAACGTCTGGTTCTCATGAATAAAGCCTCCTCGTTAGTCCTCATCGTCGTTCACAGTAAAGATGACCTGCCTGGGCAGAGCCTGGCCCCGGACCCCCGGCTCTTTCAAATAGGTCCGGCGGTTGCCGGCGGTGTCGCTGACCACCAGGCGGGTCAGTTCAAATTGATCCCACCGGGTCAGCTTGGCCCCTGGGACCTTGCCGGTGAACCAGCCGTCCTCCTTCTCGTAAAGGGTGATGGCGATGACCCGGCCCTCGTCGTTCTCGAACCGGGCCCGGATGGTGTCCACCCCGGACCGGTCGTCCGCCGCCTTGACCCGCAGGGGGATGGAGACCCCGGCGTCGGTCCTTTCCTCCATCTCGATGGCGGTGACCACCGGGGCCTGGGTGTCCTCCTCCTTCTGGCCGGTGTGGATGGTGAAGGAGGCGGTGCAGGGGAGGGCCAGCTTGGTGCCGGTGACATCACCGGGGCGGCACCAGCTCTGGCTGTTCCCCGCCTCGTCGGTGAGGACCACCGAATCCAGGGTGAAGGTCCCCTCGGGCTCCCAGTTGCTTACCGTCAGCCAGCCGGTGTAGACGTCCGGCCCCAGGCGGAAATCCTGGTCCTCGGCCCGGATGACCTTGGAGACGGTGCCCCCGGTCTGGTCGTTTTTGAACCGCACGGTGATGTGGTGGAGTTCCGATCCCCGGGGGACCGCCTTGACCCGGAGTTCAAACTCCATGTCGTCGGTGTACTGGCGGCGTTCCCCCACCCCCACCGACTGGAGGACCGGAGCCAGCCGCCGGTCGTCCTCCTGGGAGAGGACGGCGAAGCCGCAGGAGAAGCTCTGGTCCAAGGGCTCGGCGTCCTTGCCGTAGCCCAGGATGGTCTTGTTCCCCGCCCGGTCCTCCAAAGTGGCCTTGACCAGGCGGTAGCGTCCCCCGGACTGATGCTCCTTAATGGGCAAGTCGACCTGGTAGACGTTGTCGTAGATCCAGTCCTTCCGGTCCAGGGAGGCGAACAGCTTCTTGCCCCCCGGCTCCTGGAAGATGAGGGTCCCCTTCTGGAACCCTGCGGCGTCGTCCGAGGCGGTGAGGGTGATCCGGGCGGTGCGGAGCTCCCCGTTTTCATCCTCCCCGGCCTGGACCGTCTGCTCCAGCACCGAGCACCCCAGGAGGGCCGGCCCGGCGGTATCCCGGACCAGGGTGAAGGAGAGCTCCTGCTCCTCCTCCAGCTGCTCGGTGTCCCGGGCGTTCCAGTTCATGTCCGCCTCCCGGAGATACCGGGTGCGGCCGTCCTTTTCATCCAGCAGGACGACGCTGCGGAGGCCGTACTCCCCCAGGGGGGCGTTTTCCGGGATCTCCAGCTCCCCGGAGTAGTACCCCTGGATGCTGGG
>CANOCD010000127.1 GCA_947564495.1 uncultured Angelakisella sp.
GGCGGGAGGGCATCCCGGGGCTGGCCCTGCCCCCCACCCCGGAGGACGTGGAGGCAGCCATCGACGCCCACCCCGACGCCGGGTCGGTGTACATCACCAGCCCGGATTACTTCGGGCAGCTGGCCAACATCGCCGACATCGCCGAGGTCTGCCACCGCCGGAAGAAGGTGCTGCTGGTGGACAACGCCCACGGGGCCCATCTCCGGTGCTTCCGGGCGGCGCTGCACCCCATGAGCCTGGGGGCGGACTTCTGCTGCGACAGCCTCCATAAGAACCTGCCGGCCCTCACCGGGGCGGCGGCGCTCCACCTGGCCGACCCGGATGACTACCCGGAGGCCAAGTACGCCATGTCCCTCTTCGGCAGCACCAGCCCAAGCTACCTCATCATGCTGTCGGCGGAAAACGCCCTGCGGGCAGTGACGGAAGGGGCCAAGGACTACTGGGAGCTTTCGGGCAGGGTGGAGGAACTTCGCCGGGAGGCGGGGGAGCTGGGGTATGACGTGGTAAAGGGCTTTGTCCGGGACCCCATCCGGCTGGCGGTGGGCTTTGAGAGCCTGGGCCACGACCCGGAGAGCTTCGGGCGGTTCCTCCGCTCCCGGGGGGTGGAACCGGAGTATCTGGACCGGACGGTGGGGGTGTTCCTGCTGTCCCCCCAGAACACCGAGGCGGAGATCGACCGGCTGCGGTCGGCACTGGCGGGGGCCTCCAAGGGGCGGGCGCTGATGCCGGAGCCCCGGTACCCGGCCACTATACGGCTGCCACGGCAGATCCTGTCGGTGGGGGAGGCTATGGCACGGCGGGAGAAGGAGCTGCCGGCGGGGGCCTGTCCGGGGCGGGTGTCGTCCCGGGTGGTGAGCAGCTGCCCGCCGGGTATCCCCATGCTGGTGCCGGGGGAGGAGATCACGGCGCAGACGGTGCGGTTTTTGCGGAGCAGCGGGGTGGAGACGATCTGGGTGGTGCGGTAAGCGCAAGGCAGCGCCAAGCACAAGGCCGCAATCGAGCCAGGCAAAGTTTAGGGCCGCCCTTTTTCAAAGGGCGGTGGAGTCCAGAGGCAAAGCCTTTGGTCGCTCCCGCAGGAGCGAAATACCCCTTGGCGGTGGCCGTCTATACAGACGTATAGGCCAGGCCGCTGAGCCAACGACCAAACTAAAACGAGCCTATCAAAACCAGGCCGCAGAAAAAACAACGAAGCTAAGAAAGGGCGCAAAGTTTCCCTTTCTTAGCTTCTTTTTCTCGAAGTGACAACCTGCGGCCGGTAACGAGCCTGCACCCACACTCAGCCGCAGGAGCGCCCTCGCCAGCGCCCTGTACCGCCCGCCCTTCCGGACAGGGCCCCCGCAGGGGCCCGAATCCGGAACGTGCCGGACGGGCCCGTCTGATTGTCCAACGCAGTACATATCAACGCCCCACACAGGACACCCGGAGGTATCCCGCAAAAAACCGAGAACAGCACAGCCCCCTTTTCCCAATCTTTTCCTCCCCCGGTTGTAAAATCCCCCAAAAAAAGTTATACTTGAAAAAGACCAACAAAAAGGGGAGCGATGACAATGGAATGGAACAAACGGTGCTGGGCGGAGATCGACCTTGGGGCCCTGCGGCGGAATTACCGGCGGCTTCGGGGACTGCTGGCCCCGGAGCAGAAATACCTGGCGGTGGTCAAGGCCAACGCCTACGGCCACGGGGCGACCCGAGCCGCCCTGACCCTGGAGGAAGAGGGGGCGGACTGGTTCGGCGTCGCCACCCTGGAGGAAGGGGAGGAACTGCGCCGGGGAGGCGTCACAAATCCCATCCTGGTCTTTGGCTATACCCCGCCCCGGGACACCGGGCGCCTGGCCTCCGGGAATATCACCCAGGGGGTCTACTCCGGGGAGTACGCCGCCGCCCTGGGGGAGGAGGCTGCCAGGGCCGGGGTGACGGTGGAGTTCCACCTCATGGTGGACAGCGGCATGGGCCGCCTGGGCCTCCGCCCCCCGGTGGAGGGGAGCCTTGCCGAGGCCCGGGAGGTCCTCCAAAACCCCAGCCTCCGGTGCACCGGAGCCTTTACCCACTTCGCCGTGGCGGATGAACTGGGGGAGCCCTCCCCCGCCTTTACCAAGGAGCAGTTCCAGCGGTTCACCGGCTTCTGCGACGCCCTCAAAGCCCAGGGATTCGACCTGGGGCTCCTCCACTGCGCCAATTCCGCCGCCACCATCCTCTACCCGGAGACACGGCTGGGGATGTGCCGCTTCGGCATCGTGAGCTACGGCCTGGCCCCCTCGGAGGAGATGTTCGGCTGCTTTCCCCTGGAGCCGGTGATGTCCCTTCGGGCGGCGGTGGAGATGGTCAAGGAGATCGCCCCCGGGGACACCCTCAGCTATGGCCGAAAGTACACGGCGGAGGAGCCCCGGCGTGTCGCCACTGTCTCCATCGGCTACGCCGACGGGTATCCCCGGTGTATGTGGCAGCAGGGGAAGGCCATCGTCCACGGGAAGGTGGTCCCCATCGCCGGGCGGCTCTGTATGGACCAGCTGATGCTGGACGTCACCGGGGTCCCGGAGGTCCAAGCCGGGGACCAGGTGACCCTGGTTGGCCGGGAGGGGGATGTGGAGATCACCTGGGACCAGGTGGCGGACCAGAGCGGCTCGGTGTCCTACGAGCGGATCTGCGGGGTGCGGAGCCGGGTGCCCCGGGTGTATCTGGACGAGAGGTAGGGCGGGTCAGCCGTCACAGATCATCCCGTTGACAAACCGCATATTATCCGAAACCAGCTCCTTGCGAACATACTTCCACTTAGTCCCCTTCGGCTTCTTGTAGAACCGCAGAAAATCCAGCAGAAGGTCAAAAAGCCGCCCCCAGTCCCCCTCGGTCCCCTCCTCGGGGAGATACCGGTAGACATAGCCGCTCTGGGAGGTCCGGGCGTCGAACCAGAGGTCATACCCGCCCTCCCGGAAGTCGCACTGGAGGATGGTGGCCTCCTGGCACCGGAGAAGGAGCCGGACCACTTCCCCCGCCCTGGCCCGGGCCAGAAGCCCCTCCAGGATGTCGGGGTAGCTGTCCCGGTCCTTGGTCTCGACGTTCCGGGAGAAGCGGGAACCATCCGGCCCCCAGGCAAAGACCTGGGCGGGGCGGCCCGGGAGGTACTTCATCGGGGCAAACCCGGCGGTGCCAACGGAAAGGACCGAGCCCTTCTCCACCCGGAAGTTGTAAAGGTAGGTGTAGGGCAGCTCCTCCGAAATGTAGTCGCTGGCGTCGTCCCCGACGTGGCGGAACCCGGGCAGGGCGAGGGCTTCGGCCTTCAGCTCCCGGGCGTGCTGTGCCGGGATGACCCAGTAGACGAAGCTGTCCCGGTCGCCAAAGTCCACCCCGTGGGCCGACAGGCTCCCCAGGGGGTCGGAGCTGACGCCGGTGAACCACAGGCTGTCCGGCAGGATGGGCCTGGTGTCCCGCAGGGACGGGGGCACCGACTCATCCCGGATCAGATAGCCGTACCGCTTGGCCAGCTCCCCCTTGGCCTTTTTGAGGGTCCCCTTGTACTGATAGTTTGCAAGTTCCTCCGGATCGGTGACGAACCACATAAAAGAAGCCTCCTTGTCGTTTGCTGCCCCTATTATAGCACGGCCCGCCCCGGCACGCCAGAGGATCACCGGGACGGGGGCTCCTACGACGGATATGTAAAAAATTTAACTCATATTTTGTTGTAAAATGCGGATGAAAAATTTAGAAATAAGTGATATAATTGGTCTGTAAAGTAGCAAACGGGCCAAAAGCGGTTGAGGAATCCGCCTTTTTCGGATGTTTCTCCGGGGAACAACAAGAGCCGCAGACGAGGGCTGGCGCTGCTTTATAGAAAAGCGGCGCCGGCCTTTTGACCGATCGCCGCGGCGCGGGACGAGACCAAAAAAAGAAAAAGGAAGTAGAAACGATGCAGACAGAAAAAAGTATGGGACAGGCCCTGGTGATGGAGAGGGAGCAGCCTTACCCGCTGCCGGAAAACTGGTGCTGGACCCGGGTCCGGTATCTCACGAAAAACGCCGGGAAAGGGCGGACGGCTCTCCCCGGCATGGAGGACCTGTACCTCCGCCACTACTTTGACACCCAGCTGTACCACTCCCAGACCTCCTCCAGGGAGGAAGGGGACTGCGTGATCCCCCTTCCCAACCCCAAGGAGCAGCGCCGGATCGTGGCCTGTGTCCAGGGCCTGCTGGTCAATCTGGACAAGATGGCCCAGGACCTGGGCTGGCTGGTGGACCACGAAAAGGACCCCATGATGGCGGTCTTCCAGGAATCCCTCGAAGAGACCGAGAAGACCAGGAAATTCATCCTGGACCAGGCTTTCCGTGGGAAGCTGGGGACCAATAAGCCGGAGGAGGAAAGCGCGGTGGAGCTGCTGCGGAGGCTGGTCGAAGGGACGTAAGGAGCCAAGGCGGCCGCCGCCCATAGCCCGCAAGGCCCGGAGGGATGCCCTCCGGGCCTTGCGAGTGTGTCCACGGGCAGGGGTCTTGTCAACCGTGCCGGGAAAATGGTATCATAAACTTGCCAAACCCCCGCAAAGAAAAGGGAACATCAAAAGGCAGCGAAAGGAGGCCCCCCCGGATGAAACGGTATTTTTCTTTAGCCATTGCCCTTGTTCTCTGCCTCTGTTTTCTGAAGCTGGAAAAAACCGACCCGGCTGTCCCCCCGCCCCTGCCGCCCGAAAGCCCCGGCGTCCCCCCGGGACCCGAACCGGAGCCGAAGAAACCGGCCCCCAAGCCCCGCCCCGCTCCCTCTTCCAGCAGGGCGGAGAGCCGCCCCCAGCCGGAGCCCTCCCCGGCCCCGCCGGAGGACGTGACCCCTGTAGAGCGGGAACCCCTTTTCCCCCTAGACAAGGAAAACCTGGACGAGACCGAGCGGCGGATCGGGAAGTTTCTCTTGAATATAAAGTGGGGCAGCCTTTGGGTAGGGGACATCAGCAGCTCCTTCGACGCAGAATTTTCCTCTGTTGATGAGATCGACCAGGCCCTTTTGTT
>CANOCD010000128.1 GCA_947564495.1 uncultured Angelakisella sp.
GTTTACCGTCAAGATTTTTGCCTGCTTCTACACCGAGCTGGCCTTCAACTACATCGCCTCCGAGGGGGACATGAACTACATCATCAACGAGGCCCGGCGGCGGAGCCGGCACACCTTTGACGTGGACGTGAACGCTTCGGACAAGATCGTGACCCTGTCCACCTGCACCCGGGCCTACGGGCGGACCAGCAATCAGCGGTTCGTCGTCATGGGGCGGGTGCTGCGCCCCGGGGAAAGCATCGGGCCGGTGACGGTGACGGCAAATCCCAACCACAAGCAGCCGTCGGTATGGTAAGCGGGCTTGCGCCCGAGGCGGACCCTACCCGTCGCTTCGCTCCTTACCGTTGCGCGGGATCGTAGGCACAGCCTGGAGTCCTGTGTGGTGCAGGGCGTAGCGTTGCAAGACCCCTTGCCAGGTAGCGGGAAATTGTTTTTCCCTTCTCGGCAAGGTTGAAAATGGCCTTTCCCCCTTACCCGCCAGCCGATCGCTGCTGAACGGCTTGTGTGTCATTCCCTGCTAAAACGCTGCGACAGCGGGGAAAGGAGACGGGCCAGAGCGGATATTGTTTTGACAGTTGGTATTATGACAACGCTAAAGGAGAGATCATCATCAAACGCAACCGAACATTCCGGCGTGTTTTGGCGCTGGGACTTTGCTTGACACTGGCCCTGGGGGGATGCTCCGGGGGCGGGGAGGTCCCGCTTCCCCAGCCGGAGACCCCGGCTTCTGTATCCCAGGAGCCTCTGCCCTGGTGGCAGGAGGCGGATTGGAGCGCCCCGGCCTCCTCCTGGGAGGGGGAGGGGCTCCGCCTGGACCGGTACGGGGACGGGCGGGTGCAGCTCCGGTACGGCGACCCCATGCTCACCCGGGACGGCGGGAGCGACTGCTATTGGGAGTTCACCTTCCTCACCCGGGACGGGGAATCCACCGTGGTGGCCAACGAAAGCGAGCTGCCCCTTGGTCTTGCCGACCCCGACACCAACGACCTTCTGGGCCTCTACGAATGGGGCAGCATTTTGCAGGATAAAACCTTCCCGGAGGCCCATGCCTTTCTGGAGGAGGACGAGGCGCTGACCCTCCAGCTGGAGGAGTCCCCCTGGGAGGGGGAGCTCTACGGCGTCCGGGCCAAAGCGGAGCGGGAGGGGGCCAACCAGTCGGTGGACACCTTCTTCCTGGCCGAGGGGGATACTCTCCTCCCGGAGGAGAGTTCCATGCCCGACTTCACCCAGGATTCCGCCCAGTTCCGCTACCTCCAGCTGGATACCGGGGATGACCGGGTGATGCTCTCCCTCTACCGGGACGGGACCTTCCTCCTTTCGGCGAGAAGGGTCGTCACCGACCGGACCGACTGCCAGTGGGGGGCCTGGGAGGACGGCAACACCGCCATCACCCTTTGGCCCGACCCCCAGTGCTGCGGCCCCGAGGCGGAGTTCCGCCTGGATAAGACCGGGGGCCTGCGGGTGTACAACGGCGGCGGCCCCGGCGCCCTGCTTTTCCCGGTAGGGTCCGCCTTCCAGAAGGTGGGGGACCTCCTGGACCTCCCCGCCTTTGACGCCGCCGTGGTGAGCAAGGTGGTGGACGGGGACCGCCCCGCCCTCTTCCTGGACCGGGCCCGGGACGAGGAGCTGCTGGACGCCTTCCGGGAGATGATGGAGGACGCCATCCAGCTGAAGTATCCTCAGTGGACCGAGGACCCGGAGGACCGGCCCAACCTCCAGTTCGACCTGAACCTCAACGGGGAGGACGTGACCATGGTCCTCTGCCCCTGCATCGTGGCCAACACCGAGGACAAGTACCTCCTGGTCCAGAAGGATTCCTGGATGGGCCGGGTGACCTACACCTACTACCAGACCCAGCAGGGGGACGACTACGACCGGATGGTGGCCCTCTTTGACGAGCAGTACGAGAAGGACCCCCAGGTCTTTACGGCGGCCATGGCGGCCCAGACCCGGGCCCAGACGGCGGCCATCTCCAACCTGGATTGGTCCGACGACTTCCCCCTGGATGAAAACGGCATCCCCGTGACCTACAAGGCGGTCCTCCGGGAGCAGAAGGCCACCGGCTACGCCTCCCTCCGGGGGCGGCAGACCTGGGGGGCCGGGTCCCGGACCTGCCAGGCCAAGACCGGCGTTTACTACTGCACCGCCGGGACGGTGGCGGTGCGGGCCAACGAGATCCCCTACGGCACCAAGCTGTACATCCGCACCCCCGGGGGCGGCTTTATCTACGGCTACGCCGTGGCCAACGACACCGGCACCGGCCTGGTGGAGGGCATCATCGACGTGGACCTTTTCTACGATACCTACGAGCAGAGCGTCCTCAACAGCGTCCGCTGGGTGGACATCTATATTTTGGAGTAAGGCGGGATGAACCATGGGCTTTGACGTCAGCTGGCACCCCATCAGCCAAACAGAGATGCGGCGCTGGTACTTCGACCGGCTCCCCGAGGCGCGCCGGGGGGACCTCTCCGGCATGGAGGCGGTGCTGGAGCGGTACCAGCCCGGCAAGGCCAAGGGCCACCAGGACTTCTGCCGCAAGAGCTACCGGGAGATGCTGGTCCAGGGGACCAAGATCGGTCCGGACGAGCCCTTCGCCAAGACCCACGGCTTCATCCTGGCGGCGATCCAGGGGCTGTTCCGGCCCTACTACTACACCCGGGGCGGGGCCTTCTCCTTCCTGATCGCGGAGTACCCGGAGCTGGCCGCCTACACCCTCCCCTACGAGGAGATCGTGGGGGAGCAGTTCCCCGGCCCCCTGGAAAGCCGCCTCACCGAAAACTACAGCGGCGGGGTGTTCATCCCGGAAAACCAGATCCCCCGCCTGGCCTCCGCCTACATGAGCGGCAAGATCCGCCCCCAGCTGGAGGAATGCTTCGGCAACACCCTGCCGGTGTTCCTCAAAGCCCTGGGCCACGCCGGCAAGGAGGGCCTGGGCCTCCTGGAGGCCACCGAGATCGTGGAGCCCGATCCCCTGGACCTGGCCTCCACCTCCTGCTGCTCCTACCTCATCAACTGCGACCCCGAGGGGGTCATGCTCTACGCCGAGACGGTGAAGGCCCAGCTGGATACCGCCATCCGGGCCAGCGGCGGCGACCCCGCCACCGCCCAGGTGGCCCGGGAGGTCCGGGTGGAGCCGGTCCCGCCCCCCGCCCCGCCGCCGGCTCCCCCCAAGCCCCCGGAGCCGCCCCAAGGGTCCTCCGCCCCGGAGGGGGAGGCCCCCAAAAAGAAGGGCTTCTTCTCCCGGCTGTTCGGGGGAAAGTGACAGAAAAATCAAGGAGGTAAGGCCAAATGGAAACCTTTGTCATCGCCGCCCTGGTGGTGATCCTCATTGCGGGAGCCGCAGCGGCGGGGTTCTTTCTGCTTCGGGGCCCCCGCACCGATTCCCCGCCCCGCCCCGAGGGCCTTACCCCGGAGACCCGCAAGCGCCTTACCGAGATGGCCAAGCGGTGCGACCTGGGGCGGGAGATCGTGGGGGACCTGTCCCAGGTGGACGGCTCCGCCCTCTGGCCGGAGTACCGGGACCGGATCACCGACCGGGCCCAGCGCCGGTGCCTGGCGGAGGACCTGGACGGCTGCCTCTCCAAAAAGTTCCCCCTCCGGCGGAAGTATTCCTCCAGCGAATACCGGGAGGACACCGCCTCCCTGCCCACCCCCCGGAGCGAAGCCCTGCCCTTTAAGCCTCTCAGCGTCCACAACACCATCAAGACGCTGTACATCCGCTTCTACCTGGAGGACCACAACCGGGAGCTGCTGGCCCCGCCGGTCTACACCCCCATGATCCTGACCCTGGAGCAGCAGGCTGCCTACCTGGAGCAGGTGCGGCCCCTCATGTCCCAGGCCTCGGGCATCCTTCAGCAGGTCCGGGACGCCTCGGACGAGGAGATCCTCAGGGTGGTCTACGCCGCCTGGTCCATGCCCCGGCCCAACAAGGAGATGCGGGAGGCCGCCGAGATCCTTTTCCCCGGCCACCCCAAGGATCACTTTTTCATGGCGGTGGCCCTGCGCCAGTGGTTCCTGGCCCTCCAGCGGACCCTTGTCGAGTACCTCTCCTGGCTGGTGGAGGACTACGAACGCCGCCGCCGGGAGCTGGTGAACCAGGTCCGGGCCATCGAGGCCCTCCGCAAGGCCCTGGAGAAGCGGAACCCCGCCCCGCCCGCCGGTTTCCGGGTGATCTACCACTACCGCATCGCCAAAAACGGCCGCACCGCCGAGTGCGACGCCCTGGTCCTTTCCACCACCGGCATCTACCCGGTGGAGGCCCGGTACTTCGGCGGGGAAGAGGGATTCTCCGCCGACGCCGCTGCCTCCCCCGGCCTGGTGCGGGCCATCTTCCTGTGGGATTTCTTCTCCCCGGTGCTGGACAAGATGGCCCCGGGGAAGGGGAGCAGCCTCATCCACCCCATCCTGTCGGTGGCGGGGAAGGCCCCCTTCCAGCACGCCAGCCCCTGCTCTATCCTCCGCCCCGAGTCGGTGCGGGAGCTCATCACCTCCCGGGCGGATGTCTTTACCGAGAAGCAGGTGGACGAGCTGTTCAAGATCTTCCGCTCCCAGGGGGAGAAGCCCTCGGCCCAGGCCCTGCCGGATTACGCTGCCGCCATGGAGCAGCTGGACCGGGGGGCGCTGAAGGAGTTCCGGCGGGTGCGGAAGGTGGCGGAGAGTCTGCCCAGGAGGACTTATCGGGGGAAGGGATGATGGGAGGGCAGACAGGCCACAGAGAATTTTCTGGAGCCCTGTCCCATTCCCAAAAGGGCCGCTTTGGATACGACCGAAAACAGCGCAGAGAGGAAAGCGTTTCCTTTCTGCGCTGTTTTGTTTATAAATATCTGGGGAGACTCTGGAACAACAGGCAGCAGCCGGTGTCTTTGCCGTTTGTTGCCTGTTGTTGAAAACGGATCTCCTGACAAAGGGCTTACTTTACGCCCACATGGTGACAGTAGCGTACACCAGGCTGAGAACAATGGGGATC
>CANOCD010000129.1 GCA_947564495.1 uncultured Angelakisella sp.
GGGGGAGCGAGAATGAACGAAGTGAACCGTGTGAACCCCGTCCGGGTGGCGGTGGAAAAGCTCCTGAAGAACAAGCTGGCCGTGGTCTGCTTTGTGGTGCTGGTGGTGGAAGTGGTCATGGTCATCCTGGCCCCCTGGATCGCCCCCTACAGCTACGAGGAGCAGGACCCCTCCATCCGCCTCCGCCCCGGCTTCTGGTCCCTGTGGGGGGAGCAGAGCCCCAAGCCCACCGAGCAGTACGCCCCGGGCCACTACCTGGGCACCGATAAATACGGCCGGGACGTCTACTCCCGTCTCCTCTACGGCGGCAGGGTCTCCCTGCTGGTGGGCTTCGTCTCCACCGCCATGGGCCTTGTGGTGGGCACCGTCTGCGGCCTGCTTGCCGCCTATTACCCCAAGCTGGATAACCCCATCATGCGGGTGATGGATCTGCTGTTCACCTTCCCCAGCATCCTTTTGGCCATGCTCATCATCGCCATGCTGGGGGTCAACGCCTTCAACACCATGCTGGCCATCAGCGTCTGGTCCATCCCCTCCTTCGCCCGAATGGTCCGGGGCCGGGCCCTCCAGGTCAAGGAGGAGGACTACGTCATGGCCACCCGGTCCCTGGGGGCCAAGGACTCCCGCATCCTCTTTGTCCACATCCTCAAGAACTGCCTGCCGGTGATCATCGTCACCGCCACCATGCGGATCGCCTCCTCCATCATCTCCATCTCCACCCTCAGCTACCTGGGGATGGGGGTCACGCCCCCCATGCCGGAGTGGGGCGACATGATCTCCGCCGGCAAGGAGTACCTCTGGAACCGCCCCAGCCTCACCTTCATCCCCGGCATCACGGTGATGGTCACCGTCATCTGCTTCAACATCCTGGGGGATAAGCTCCGGGACATCCTGGACCCCAGCCTGAAAGATTAAGCGGTATTGTCTGTCAGCAATGACTTTCAATAAATAGTCCTTTGATTTATGAGAAAAGGAGAAGAAAAACTATGAGCAAGAAAAGACTTTTCTGTCTGGTCACCGCCCTGGTCCTGGCTCTGAGCCTGCTGGCCGGCTGCGGCGACGGCACCACCACCCCTCCCGCCGCCAACGGCGGGAACAGCCCCGCCGCTGACGGCGGCAATGCCGGGGGCGCCACGGCCCCGGTCTCCGGGGACAAGATGTTCAACGTCGCCCTCACCGCCCCCTTCACCGGCTTTGACCCCCTGCGGACCAACGACTCCGCCTCCACCTATGTCAACGCCCAGATCTACGAGACGCTGTACCGCATCCACCCGGTGACCGGGGAGTACCTCTGCCTGCTGGCCGCCGAGCTGCCCCAGTTCTCCGAGGACGGCCTCACCGCCACCATCAAGCTCCGGGAAGGCGTCAAGTTCCAGGACGGCACCGACTTCAACTCCGAGGCGGTGAAGTACACCTTTGAGCTGATCAAGGACCCCGACTTCGGCTCCGCCCGGGCCTCCATCGCCGGCTCCATCGAGTCCATCGAGTGCCCCGACCCCAGCACCGTGGTCCTCCACCTCACCTATGAGGACGGCGTGCTGGTGGCAAAGCTGGCCCACACCAACTCGGCCATCGTTTCCCCTGCCGCCCAGAAGAACCAGGATCTCATGGTCGCCCCCTGCGGCACCGGCCCCTATAAGTTCGTCAGCTCGGTCTCCGGCTCCAACGTGGTGCTGACCCGGAACGACGAGTATTGGGGCGAGAAGCCCGCCATCAAGGACGTCACCATGACCATCATCGCCGAGGAATCCACCGCCCTGGCCCGGATGGAGACCGGGGAGGCCGACTTTATGCCCAATCTCACCGTGGAGCAGATCAGCCGGGTGGAGGGGATGCCCAACGTGAAGTTCGAGACCTCCGAGGCCGCCCAGATCTACTATATGTGCATGAGAGGCAGCTCCTACAAGAACCCCGTCATGGCGGAGAAGGACTTCCGGATCGCCCTGGCCAAGTCCCTGGATAAGGAGGGCTTTGTCCAGTACATCATGGAGACCTACGCCGACCCCGCCAAGAGCGTCCTCGGCCCCAAGATCACCGGCTTTGCCGAAGAGGCCACCACCCACAACATCGACTATGACCCCGAGGGGGCCAAGGCCATCCTGGACGCCCATCCCGGCTGGGCCGACGAGGAGATCCTTTTCCTGGTGCCCAGCACCCCCGCCTACAACAACATGGGCGAGTATTTCCTGGCCAACATGAAGGCCGCCGGCTTCAACAACATCAAGTACGAGACCATCGACTGGTCCGCCTGGCTCACCGAGAGCAAGACCGACGACCGCTTTGACGTCACCCTGGCCGCCTGGTCCAACATCACCCGGGACGGTTCCGAGCTGATGGAGCCCAACTTCCACACCCAGAACGGCCAGAAGCGCATCCGGTACGTGGGCAACGACGGCGCCAAGGTGGATGAGTACATCGAAAAGAGCAAGACCACCTCGGATATGGCGGTCCGCTCCGAGAACCTCCTGGCGGTCAACGCCCTCCTACAGGACGAGGCTTATGTCCAGCCCATCTACCACGGCGTCAACCTCTACTGCTACAACACCGCCTACACCGGCGTCACCCGTGACCCCGGCGGCACCTTCTACCTCATGGACATCAAGCCCGCTGCTTGATCTGTCCTAGCATCAGACGGCCTTTCCTCCCCCGGGCTCACCGGGGGAGGGGGCCCTTTGGGATATATCCTAAGCCCGGCCCTTCCGCGGCTTCCCGCCGGAGGGCGAGGCTAAGAGCCTGTTTAGCATCTCCCCGCACGCCGCCAGGGCAGGTCTTTTCCGGCGGGCTAAGAGCCGCCCCTTCGGGGCGGTTGCCCGCTCGGACGCACCTGCGGGTGCAGTCCGCCCTGCGGCGTTACAAAAACTTGTAAGCCATAAAGGCTGGACTGCGTTTTTGTGCCTTGCAGGGCGAAAAAATCCCCGCCCTTTCGGCATACTTGGAGATTCTAAACAGACTCTTAGAACATATCCGCGTTTCTTTAGGAGGATATTTTCATGGGGAACAAAGTATTGGAAGTGAAGGACCTGGTCACCACCTTCCGCATCGGCAAAAAGGAATACGAGGTCATCCGGGGGGTCTCCTTCGACATCGAGGAGAACGAGACGGTCTGCATGGTGGGGGAGTCGGGCTGCGGCAAGAGCGTCACCACCCTGGCCATCATGGACCTGCTGCCCAACAACGGCCGGGTGGTCTCCGGCAGCATCAAGCTGGGGGGCCAGGAGCTCACCGCCATGTCCCCCAAGGAGCGCAACGCCCTTCGGGGCCGCCAGATGGGGATGATCTTCCAGGAGCCCATGACCGCCCTGAATCCTCTTTTGACCATCGGCCGCCAGATGACCGAGGGGCTCGTCCGCCACCTGGGCCTCACCAAAAAGGAAGCCTACGACACCGCTGTCAGCTACCTGGAAAAGGTGGGCATCGCCAACCCCGAGGACCGGATGCGCCAGTACCCCTTCCAGCTTTCCGGGGGGCTTCGCCAGCGGGTGATGATCGCCATGGTCATGGCGGTGCGCCCCAGCCTCCTCATCGCCGACGAGCCCACCACCGCCCTGGACGTCACCATCCAGAAGCAGGTGCTGGTGCTCCTCAACAAGCTGAAAAAGGACGTGAGCACCGGCGTCCTCTTTATCACCCACGACCTTGGGGTGGTGGCGGAGATCGCCGACCGGGTCATCATCCTCTACTCGGGCCGCAAGGTGGAGGAGGGTCCCATCGGGGCCATCTTCTCCCGGCCCCTGCACCCCTACACCATCGGCCTGATGAAGGCGGTGCCCAACGTGGACGAGGACGACTTTGACATCCAGCCCATCCCCGGCACCTTCCCCAACATCACCGAGGAGATCGGCGGCTGCCGGTTCCACCCCCGGTGCCCCTACGCCACCGAACGGTGCCGCCGGGAGGTCCCCGAGGAACTTACCGTGGAGCCCGGGCACACTGTCAGCTGCCACAAGGTGGCCGAGGAACTGGCCGGGAAGGAGGGTCTGGCATGAGCGAGGAAAGAAAGAAGCTCCTGGAGCTTCGCAAGCTGAAAAAATACTTCCCCGTCCGCCGGGGGGTCTCCATCAAGGCGGTGGAGGACGTCTCCTTTTCCATCTACGAGGGGGAAAAGTTCGGCGTGGTGGGGGAGTCGGGCTGCGGCAAATCCACCCTGGGCCGGGTGATCCTCCAGCTCTACCCCCAGACCAGCGGGGCCTGCGTTTACTATGGCCGGACCCGGGACGAGATGTGCCCTCAGTACCTGGCCAAGGAAGTGGCCCACATCCTGGATTACCAGAAGAAGGCCGGGGAGTTCTACCAGAAGTCCCTGGTCCTCCAGAAGAAGGCCGACGCCCTCCGGGTGGAGGTGGACGCCCTCTCCGCCATGGGCAACGAGCGGGAGGTCAAGAAGGACGCCAAGCTCCAGAAGCGGATCAGCGAGCTGGAGTTCCAGGCCCACGAGCTCCGCAAGGACGCCTCCCGGCAGCTCCGGGAGGGCTCCCGGACGGTGGGCTCCCTCATCCTCTGCCGGGACCTGCCCAAGGTCCAGGAGCTGTTCACCCAGGCCCAGAAGGAGACGGCGGCAGCCTCCGCCGCCATCAAGAAGTACCGGGAGTGTGAGCGCCAGGTGGCCGAGGCGGAGGTGTCCGGCAAGCCGGACCCCGCCCTCCTGGAGCGGATGGCCGCCGTCCGGGAGGAGGCTTTGGCCCATCGGGACGCCGCCCGGGCCCTGCGGAAAAAAGCCTTTGATGACTACCGGGGCAAGGACATCCTGCCCATCACCGAGCGCACCCTGGACCTGGCCTACCAGGAAAAGCTGGACCGCAACTACGAGACGGGCATCAACCTGGGCAAGCTGACCCGGGAGGAGATGCGGGAGCTCCGCCGGGAGATGCAGATGATCTTCCAGGACCCCGCCGCCTCTTTGGACCCCCGCCAGACGGTGGGCAAGTCCATCGAGGAGGTTTTTGTCATCAACAC
>CANOCD010000130.1 GCA_947564495.1 uncultured Angelakisella sp.
TCCTTCAGCTTAAAAGCAATATAGCTGTAGATGTTTCTCAGATCACCCTTTGCCCTTGCCGTGTAACTGATCTTGTATCTTTCACTCATATGCCAAACTCCTCGGCAAACATGGCGTCGATCTCGTCAGGAGAATAGAGCCGTTCGTTTTTCATCGAGTCCAGGCCCTTTTGCAGTTCTACGTCGATCTCCTCCCGGGTCATACCCCCAATACAGACCGGTTTCTGGTAGGGCAGCCTGGCCTCAAAAGGCAGGCCCCGGGACAAAACGATCTGGCTGTACAGCATCTGGATGGCGCTGCTGGGGGTGATGCCCAGCTGGGAGAGGATGGCTTCGGCGTTTTCCTTCAACTGGGTGTCGATGCGGGCGTAGACGGCAGAGGTATTTGCCATGTAGATCACACTCCTTTTGTCTTATTATACCCGCTTTCGCTTGCAAACGCAAGCGTTCGCTTGTAATTTTTATCAGGCATACAAAAGGGCCCCTCCCCGAGCACCCCCGGGGAAGGGCCCTTCTCGTCGATCCAGAGAACAAAAGGATCAAGCGACCGGTGCGCCGGCGTTACCCGGCGGTTCCCGTTAGTGGATGAACATACTGAGGATGATGAAGATCACAGAGCCAAAGGCGGGGACCAGGATGGAGCCGATGGTCCAGGTCTTGAGGCTGGTGTTGATGTCCATGCCGGAGAAGTTGGTGACCACGTGGAAGTAGCTGTCGTTGAGGAAGGAGGGGCACATGGTGGTCAGGCAGAGGGCCAGAGCCGCCAGGTAGGGGTTGATGCCCAGGGCCACGACCATGGGGGCAACGATAGCGGAACCGGTGATCATAGCGGTGGTGCCGGAACCCTGGGGGAATCTCATGATCACGCCGATGATGATGGGGACCAGGATGCCGGGGATACCGGTGGCCACGATGACGTCCGCCATCATCTTGGCGGCGCCGGAGGTGTTGATGACTGCGCCCAGAGCGCCGCCGGCGGCGGTGATAAAGACGATGGGGCCGGCGTCACGGCAGGCTTCCTGCATCAGGTTGACGCAGGCTTTGCTGCCCATATGGCCGCAGAGCAGGAAAGCGCCCATGCACAGGGAGATGAACAGCGCCACGACGGGCTGGCCCAGGAAGCCGAAGAGAGAAGCAACGGCGGTGCCGGGGACGACCTGCCCGCAGATGGTGTTGGCGAAGATCAGGATGATGGGGATGAGCAGGGTGGCGAAGGAGAGGCCGGCGCCGGGGAGCTTCTCGGTCTGGAGCAGGGCCTCAAAGTCGCTGTTCTCCAGATCCTTGCCGGATTTGATCTTGGCGTCGATCTTGTCCAGGACTTCCAGCTGGGCGGCGGTGTACTGGCTCCGGTCGATCTCGTAGGGGACCACCAGGTCGGGGTACTTCTTGCCGAAATACCGGAAGAGGAAGATGGCGAAGATGAACAGGGGGATGGAAATGAGCAGGCCGTAGATGATGTACATACCGAGGTCAAGGCCCAGCCCGTTCTCGTTGAAGGTGCCCACGACGGCCAGAGGGCCGGGGGTGGGGGGGACCATGAAGTGGGTGATGTACAGGCCCATGCCCAGGATGCCGCCCAGCCAGACCATGGACTTCTTGGTCAGACGGGAGAACTCCTTGGCCAGGGAGGACAGGATGACGAAGCCGGAGTCACAGAACACGGGGATGGAGACCACGAAGCCGGTGAGGCCCAGGACCACGTCGCAGTTCTTGACGCCGATGAGCTTCAGGATGGTCAGCGCCATCTGTTTGGCGGCGCCGCTCTTTTCCAGGAAGATGCCCATGATGCAGCCGAAGCCGATGACCACGCCGATGCTGGCCATGGTGTTCCCGAAGCCGGTGGTCACGGTGCTGACGCACTTGGCCAGGGTGGCCACCTGGTTGCCCTCGGGGCCGAAAGGCATCGCCAGAACGGCGATGAGGATAGCAGAAATGATGAGTGCCGGGAAGGGATGGAGCTTGTTCCAGATGATCAGCGCCATCATGACGATAATGCCGATGAACATTGCAAGTACAGGATTAAATCCCATGGATACTACCTCCTTGTTTTTCTGGTTCGTTCTCTGGATGCCGTAGGGGACGTTATCAAGCGGCGGCCGCCGCAGTCAGGGCCTTTAGATGACCGGCCCCAGGCAGTGGATGTCGATGGAGGTGAAATACTTGATGGCCTCGTTCTTGGTCATCTCTCCCCCCAGGACCCGGAGGAGCTTCTGGAAAGCCTCCTCCCCCACCTGGTCGATGGTCTTGTCGCCGGTGATGATGAGCCCGGCGTTGATGTCCATGTCGTTCTTCATCCGCTCGTAGGTGTTGGGGTTGCCGCAGACCTTGATGACCGGCATGGAGGGGAAGCCCTGGGGGGCGCCCCGTCCGGTGGAGAACATCATGAACTGGGCGCCGGTGGCGGCCATGCCGGTGAGGATCTCCGGCTCCCGGCCCGGGGTGTCCTTGATCCACAGGCCCTTGTGATTCGTGACCAGCTCGGGGTACTCCAGCACGCCCTGGATGGGACGGGTACCGGATTTCACGATGGCCCCCAGGGTCTTTTCCTCGATGGAGGAAAGGCCCCCGGCGATGTTCCCCGGGGTGGGCTGGCCCTTTCTCATGTCGCAGCCCAGGGACTTGGCCCGGGCCTCCATGGCGTTTACGATGTCAAAGATCTTCTGGCCCACCTCCGGGGTGACGGCCCGCCGGGCCAGGAGGTGTTCGCCGCCGATAAACTCGGTGGTCTCGCCGAAGATGACGGTGGCTCCCAGGTCCACCAGCTTGTCGGCGATGTAGCCGATGACGCAGTTGGAGGCCATGCCGCTGGTGGTGTCCGAAGCCCCGCACTTGATGGCCATGACCACCTTGTCGATGGGGGCGGGCTCCCGCTTCTGGCCGGAAATTTCGATGACCAGCTCCCGGGCCAGGTCGATGCCCTTCTGGATGGCGTTGCTGACGCCCCCCAGCTCCTGGATGCCGATGATCCGGACGGGCTTGCCGCTGGCCTCGATGGTCTTGTACATCTTTTCAAAGTCGGTGCCCTCGCACCCCAGGCTGACGATGAGGACCGCCCCCAGGTTGGGGCTCTGTCCCAGAGAGGTCAGCGTCTCGGTGACCCGGTCCAGGTCGGGGGGGAGCTGGCAGCAGCCCTGATGGTGGAAGTAGCCCACGGTGCCCTGGACCTCGGTGACGATGGCCTGGGCCACGTCGTTGGCGCAGGTGACGCTGGGGATGACCCCCACCAGGTTCCGGGAGCCCACCCGGCCGTCGGGACGGTGGTAGCCCATAAACTCGTAGCTCATGTTACTTCCCCTCCTTCTGCCAGTCGCCCCGGCCTCTCATGCTGTCCAGGTTGTGGACGTGTACATAGTCCCCGGGCTGGATCTCCTGGGTGGCGATGCCGATCTCCTCGCCGTACTTGGTGATCTGCTCCCCAACATGGATGGGGACCAGGGCGATCTTGTGGCCGTAGGGCACGTCCCCGTGGACGGTGAGGACAAAGGAGTCGCCCCGCTTGTCCCGGACCTCCACCTGGGTCCCGTCCACGATGCCGTTGGCAAAGATGGTGGCCACGTTGTCCAGGTCGCTTACCTTCAGCGCCAGATTCAAAGCCATTTGTACCGACCTCCTTCTTATTCCTTCACAGCCAGGACAGCCACCCCGTCGGGGATGACCACCACGCTGGCGTCCTTGCCCTTCATCCGGTAGGCGATCTCCAAGGCCTCATCGGGGGTGGCGGCGGGGATCATGTTGGCCTGCTTCACCTGCTCCGGGGGGAGGTAGGTGGTGACCAGGATGACCGGGTGCTTTTTCAGGATGCGGGCGTAGATCTGGGGGCACCACTGCTCCGGGATGGTCTCCTTGGGGGGGATCTTGGAGAGGTAGCCGTCGATCTCGTCCACGGTGCCCATGGTGATGAGCTTCTCGAAGTGGGTGCCGCCCATGCCGTCGGCGCAGGAGCAGCACATGATGATGACCCCGTCCTCCCCGGCGCAGGCTTCGGCGGTGGCGACCGCCTTGGGGGACTGGTAGAGGTTCTGGTCCAAGGGGTAGCCGCCGTTGGAGGTGACCACGATGTCCCCGGTGATGCTGGGACACTGGGAGAGGCTGCGGATGAACTCCACGCCCTTCTCGTGGGACTCCACCAGGTCGCCACAGAAGGCGGCGATGATCTTCTTCTCCCCGTCCAGGGCCACGTTGAAGGTGAACTGGACGTTCACCGCCCGGGCGGCGGCCACCATGTCCTCGTGGATGGGGTTCTTTTCCAGGACCCCGGCCACCGAGTAGGGGCTGGCGATGGCCTTGTAGGAGTGGTTCTCGTTCACCGTCACCTGGGAGCAGATGCCGGGGAGGATGCTCTTGCGCCCGCCGGAGAATCCGGCGAAGAAGTGGGGCTCGATGAAGCCCTCGGTGACCAGGAGGTCACAGTCCACCGCAAGGCGGTTCACCTCGAAATCCGCCCCGGAGGGGAGGGTGCAGACGTGGACGAAGTCCTCCGGCTTGAAGGCGTCGTTGACGGCGATCTTCTCGTGGTCCACGATGGCGTCGCCGAACATCCGCCGCTGTTCCTCGGGGGTGGTGGCCCGGTGGAGGCCGGTGGCGATCAAAATGGTGATCTCGGCGTCGGGGTTCCCCTTGCGGATCTCTGCCAGGAGGATGGGGAGGGTGATCTTGCTGGGCACCGCCCGGGTGTGGTCGCTGGTGACCAGGGTGACCCGCTTCCTGCCAACCGCAAGCTCGGAAAGTTTCTTGGAGCCGATGGGGTTTTCCAGGGCCTCCCGGACCAGCTCCTCCTCGCCCTTTTCGGCCTTGTAATGGTGCATCTTGGCGGTGACCACCGCCTTGAGATTCTCCTCCGCCACATGGAGGTCCAGCGTGCCGGTGTAATAGGGGATGGGAATGGTTTTCACAACAACTCACGCCTCCGTTCGATTCTTAGAAGCGGCCCGTAGTGTATGGTGCATACACGGC
>CANOCD010000131.1 GCA_947564495.1 uncultured Angelakisella sp.
TCCCTGCTTCCGCCCGTCGTGGCCATCGCTTTGGCCTTCAAAACCAAAAACGTGTTCCTCTCCCTGTTTACCGCCATCTATCTGGGCTGCTGGACCATTGCGGGGTGGAACCCCATCACCGCCGTCCAGGGGATGTTCGACACAATGGTGGGTGTCTTTTCCAACGCCAACAACGTAAAGTCCATCTTTGCCAT
This sequence comes from uncultured Angelakisella sp., assembly GCA_947564495.1. Classification (GTDB taxonomy): domain Bacteria; phylum Bacillota; class Clostridia; order Oscillospirales; family Ruminococcaceae; genus Angelakisella. The sequence goes on from CANOCD010000131.1 coordinate 195, forward strand.
CCTCATCGTGGGCGGCATGATCAAACTCATTGAATCCATGGGCGGCGTGGATGGCCTCATCCGTGTCCTGGTTCAAAAGAAGTCTGTCATCAAAAACCAAAAGGGCGCCATGCTCCTCACCTGGCTCATCGGCGTTCTGGTGTTCACCACCGGCGGCATGAGCATCCTGGTCACCGGCACCGTCAGCGCCCCCATCTGCAAGGCCATGAAGATCGCCCCGGAGAAAAACGCCCTCATCGTCCACGCCACCTCCAGCCCGGTGACGGTGAGCATCCCCTTCAGCGCCATGGGCGCTGTCGCCATCGGCTTCCTGGGGAATCTGGCCACCGAGGTTGGCGGCTCGGCCAACATCTACTACGAATCTTTGCCCTTCTTCTTCACTCCCCTCATCTTCATCTTCGGCACCCTCCTGGTCATCCTCACCGGCTTTGTTTTTCCCGCCATGAAGGCCAAGATCCAGGAGTACGAGGCCACCGCCGCCACCGAAGCCTCCATGGAGGACCATCAGGATACCGGCCGGGGCAAGGCCATCTATCTCATCCTGCCCATGGTGATCCTGGTCGCCTGCACCCTCTCCTTTATGTTCATCTCCGGTCAGGGCAACTTCCTCAAGGGCAACGGCATGAACTCCTTCCTCTTTGCCGCCCTGGTCGCCATGCTGGTCACCATTGTCATGGCCCTGAAAGACAAACTTTTCACTTTGGATCAGAGCGTCGGCCTTTTCGTCCAGGGCTGCGGCGGCATGATGCCCATTGTGATGATCCTCACCTGCGCCTACACCTTCGGCGCTGTCACCGGGACCCTGGGCACCGGCGCTTTCCTGGGCAACGCCCTGGGCAGCTTTGTCCCCAAGGCTTTTATTCCCCTTATCATCTATTTCATTGCGTCCTGCATCTCCATGTCCACCGGCTCCCTGTCCGCCGCCTCCAACACCATCGCCCCCATCGCCATCCCCATGGCGGCGATCATGGGAGTCAACCTGCCCCTGGCCGTGGGAGCGGTCTACTCCGGGGCGGTCCTGGGGGACTGCGCCTCTATGATCTCGGACAACACCATCCTCACCTGCTCCACCACCAAGTGCGACGTTATGGACCATGTCAAGACCCAAATGCCCTACGCCCTGGCCAACGCCGCCGTAAGCGCCGCCCTCTTCCTGGTCCTGGGCTTCATCCTGTAACTTCCCCCTTCCCGGCCCCGAGCCGGCGGCGGGCCATCACATAACGGAGGCATTCTACTTATGAGAAACACGAGCGATCCCCAGCCCCGGCTGTGGAGCCTGAACTTTATCCTTCTGGTCCTCATCACCCTGTCCGCCTTCACGGTGCGTCAGATGGCCATGTCCTCCTTCCCCCTGTTCGTCACCTGGGCGGGGGGGAGCCGGGCCCTGGCCGGGACCCTCACCCTGCTGCTCACCGGGGCCTCCCTGGTCATCCGGCTCTTTTCCGGCCCTCTTACCGACCGGTTCGGCCGCCGGGCCATGATGCTGGCGGGGGCGGTCCTTTACGCCCTGGCCATGCTCCTCATCGCCCTTTGGCCCGTCATGGGCATGATCGCCGCCATGCAGCTGGTGTTCGGGGCGGGGATGGCCCTGCTCACCACCGCCAGCAGCGCCGCCGTGGTGGACGTGACGCCCCCCAGCCGCCTGGGGGAGGGCCTGGGCTTCTTCACCCTGGGCAACTCGGTGGCAATGGCCATCGGGCCCGGGCTGGGGATCGCCCTCATCGGGGAGGGCGGCAACTACCGGCTTATCTACTTCTGCGCCGCCGGCCTGCTGGTCCTCACCGCCCTTTTGTCCGCCAATGTCCGCTACCAGATGCCCCTTCGGGAAAAGAGCGCCGGCTTCCGCTGGAGGGACGTGTTGGAGACCAGCACCATCCCGGCGGCGGTCCTTCAACTCCTGGTGACCTTCAGCTTTTCCTCGGTGGTCACCTACATCACCTCCTACGCCCAGGAGGTGGGCATCAGCGGCATCGGCTCCTTCTTCACCATCTACGCCCTGGGCATGATCCTGGTCCGCCTGGTCATCGGGCGGCTCATCGACCGCCGGAGCGAAAAGCTGGCGGCCATGGTCTCCCTGGCCGTGATGGCGGCGGCCTTCCTGGGCATCGTCCTTGCCCGCTCCAGGGAGCCTCTGCTGGCGGCGGCCTTCGTCCTGGGCCTGGGCCAGGGGGCGGTGATGCCCGCCCTGCAAAAGGCGGCGATGAAGCGGGTCCCCCCTCAGCGCCGGGGGGCGGGGAACAGCACCTACCACATCTTCGGCGACGTCGGCACCGGCTTTGGCGCCGCCGCCTGGGGGCTCCTTCTGGAGGGGGCGGGCTTCTCCGCCATCTACCTGGGGGCAGCGGGGCTCTGCGTCGGGGGCATCCTCCTGGCCGCCCTGATCCTGGACAGAAAATCATCGTAAGGAGAGCTTTCTATGAACTACAATTTTGACCGCCTGGTGGACCGGCGGGACATCTCGGTGAAATACGGGACCCCCGGCCTCCTCCACCCCGGCTGTAAACTGCCGGAGGACCCCATCCCCATGTGGATCGCCGACATGGACTTCGCCTGCTGCGACACCATCCTCCAGGCCATCCACAAGCGGGTGGACCGGCTGACCCTGGGCTACGAAAACCCGGTGACCCCCGCCTACCTGGAGGCCGTCTGTGGCTGGATGCTCCGCCGCCACGGCTGGGAGGTCGCCCCGGAGCAGATCGTCACCTGCTCCGGCGCCATCGACGCCTTGAAACTGGCGGTGACGGCCTTTACCAAGCCGGGCCAGAAGGTGCTGATCCAGCAGCCGGTCTACGGCCCCTTCGGCCAGACGGTGACCGCCTGCGGCCGTCAGGCGGTGGACAATCCCCTGGTCTACCGGGACGGCGCCTACCAAATGGACCTGGAGGACCTGGAGCGGAAGGCCGCCGATCCCGACACCGTTCTCCTGGCCTTCTGCAACCCCCACAACCCTGTGGGCCGGGTCTGGAGCCGGGAGGAACTGGAGGCGGTGCGCGCCATCTGCCGCCGCCACGGGGTCCTCATCGTCTCGGACGAGGTACACTGTGACATCATCCGCAAGGAGAAAACCTTCCTCCCCATGGGGATGGTGGACCCGGGGAACGTCATCGCCAGCACCACCCCCGGCAAGACCTTCAACCTCAGCGGGATGAAGCTGGCCAACATCGTCATCGCCGACCCGGGCCTTCGGGAGCGGTTCCTTGCCGTCCGAGGGGGGAAGAACTTCCCCAACCCCCTGGCGGCGGCCGGGACCCTGGCGGCCTACCAAAGCTGTGACAGCTGGGTGGACCAGGTGAACGACTACCTGGACGAGAGCTTCGCCATCCTGTCCCGCCGCCTGCCCCAGGCCATGCCCAAGGCCCGGCTGGTCCCGCCGGAGAGTATGTTCCTGGCCTGGATCGACCTCCACGGGTACAACATGACCGACCGGGAACTCTGCCGCCTGCTGGTGGAGGAGGCGGGAGTCGTCCCGGACCCCGGCACCCACTTCGGCCCCGCCGGAAGCGGCTTCATCCGGCTGAACATCGCCTGCCCCCACTCGGTCCTGAACGAGGCCCTGGACCGGATCGAAAAGGTCTTTGCCCGGCTTTGATCCACCATCCCCCCCACAGAAAAGCCCCCTTCGGCACGAAGCTCGAAGGGGGTTTTTCCATGCTGTTCCTAAAACTCGGCGGTCAGGGCATGGTCCTTCAAATGCCGGGCCACGTAATCCTGGCAGAAATCCCGAAAAAGGAGCCGGGTCGTGTCCAGGGGCTGGGACCGGAGCCAGCAGAGGTGGATAGTCCGGGTGCAGGAGGGCCGGAGGATTCGGAGAAAGGCCAGGGAGGAATGGTCCCGCAGGGAGCTGTGGGCGGGGACAAAGGCGATCCCCCGCCCCGCCTCCAGAAAGGCGTGGAAGGTGTTGATGGAGTTGCACTCCACCGTGACCCTGGGCCGGAACTGGACCAGCTGGCACATGGCCTGGAAGAACTGCTGGGCGGGGGAATCCGGGTTCATAACAAGAAAGCCATAGGGGGCGGCCTCCGCAAGGTCCACCGCTTTTCGCTCCGCCAGGGGGCAGCTTTGGGGGACCGCCAACAGAAACTCCTCGGTAAACAAAGGGATGGATTCGTGCTTGGGGGTAAGGTAGATCTCCGGGACGATAGCAAAATCGTACCGTTCCTGCTGGGGGAACTCCTGGGGGGACAACTGCCGCAGAGAGAGCTGGATCTCCTCATGGGCCTGCTGAAAGGAAAGGTACAGTTCCGACAAGAAGCCAAAGTTATGGAAGGTGACCAGCCGCAGCTTCTGCGGCGGGGCGAAGCGGGTATTCTTTGCAGCCTGCACCCCGTCGTCCAGCAGTTTCAGCGCCTCGTCGGCCTTATCGTAAAGCGCCCTTCCCGCCTCGGTGAGCCGCACCCCGTCGGGCTCCCGCCGGAACAGCGGCACCCCCAGCTCCGCCTCCAGCCCCCGGATGATCTTGCTCACCGCCGGCTGGGAGACGTGGAGCTGGCTGGCGGTCAGGGTGATGTTCCCCCGCCGGGCCACGGCGCAGAAGTAGCGCAACGCCAAAAGGTTCATGGGGGTGGTCTCCTTTCTGGGGGGTAGGCAGGTGGGCCTGCAACAGCTTTCTGTGGTCATTGCCGTCCCATCGGCGGAACGATCTTTGACCGGGTCGATTTCGTCTTTTTTGTCATTTTCAGTATATCATATGTGGAAGGACTGGTCAATTTGGAAAGGAGAAAACTTGTATTGGATGAAGCCGCTTCAAACA
>CANOCD010000132.1 GCA_947564495.1 uncultured Angelakisella sp.
GATGAAGGAGAGGATGACCCCCTTGACCAGGTTGAAGGGGATGACCCCGAAGAGGACGTAGCCGTTGACGCTGCCGATGAGGGGGTTCACCTTGGCGCAGGTGGAAAGGATGACCTCGATGGGCATCACCTTGGCGAAGAAGGGGATGAGCATATACTTGTTGGTGAAGCAGCTGACCAGGGTCATGGCCCCGGTGCCCCAGGCCATCCCCAGGATGGCGCCCTTTTTGGTGTGGTGCTTGCGGTACACCAAGGAGGCCACCACGCAGAAGGCGGAGGTCATGAGGAAATCCCCCAGCTCCCCGACACAGCCGGTGGAGCTGGAAAAGGCGTGGATGATGTCCTTGACCAGGGTGATCATCACGGCGGAGGCCGGGCCGAACATGAAGGCGGCCAAAAGGCTTACCGCCCCGCTGAGGTCCACCTTGAGGAAGGGGGGGCAGAAGGGCAGGGGAAACTCGAAGAACATGACCACGGTGGCGATGGCGGCGAACATGGCGCTGTAGGTGATCTTCTTGGTGCGGCTGAGTGTGTTGGACATAACGGTCCCTCCAAAAAAAGTATTTTTGGATTTGTCGAGGGGAAAAAGAAGGCCCTCTGCACGGTCAGTACAGAGGGCGTTGTCGGCTGATCCTGGGGGGCGTCCCCCATGATACGGCTTCCGTTTCTTCCATCCAGACTTTACTGTCGGTACCGGGTTCTCACCGGTTCTGCGTGGATCGCACGCTCGCGGCACTCGTGGCACCAGGCCCATCACCGCCGGTGGGGAATCTCACCCCGCCCTGAAACAAAACCACTTATAGTATAGCACGGCGGGGGGATTTGTCAAGACCCTTTCCGGGGAAAACCGGCTTTCGTCACTCCCCGCCCCCTTTCCCGCATAGTATGGGAAAAAAGGAGGGGTTTTTTATGTTCAGCGCCGCTATGGGGGTCTTTCTCATCATCACCGCCTACCTGGCCCTGGTGGGCCTTGCCCAGATCTGTGTCACGGTGGCCCGGTGGTTCGCCGCCCAGGGCGGGCTGGAACACTGCTGGCTGGTGGTCACCGCCACCCCCGGGGACCGGGGGATGGAGATGCGCCTGCGCCAGGCTTACGCCGAAGCCCACGCCGCCCCCGCTTTGGACGGGGTGCGCCTGGCGGTGGTGGACGCCGGGGCAGACCCCGAGACCCTGGCCATCTGCCGGTGCTTCTGCCAGGAAAAGGGCCTGCCCCTCTGGCGGGCGGAGGAGGCGGGGGAGTTCCTTTCCACCACGGCGGGGGCAGGCCGGTGATCTGTTACTGAAAGTCCCGGATCATCTCGATGACCATGCGGGAGAACCGCAGGCGGTCGGCGTCCAGGGCGACGTGGCAGTTTTCGGGGCGGTCGGGGTAGGCCCGGGTGTCGCAGATGGTCTGGCCGTCGGCGAAGCCGCCGCTCATGTCCACATCCACCCGCATGAAGCGGACGTCCCGGAGGACCTCCGGGTCCAGGAGATAGGCCACGCAGAGGGCGTCGTGGAGGGGGGCCGAGTCGGGGAGGTCCTGGGGCTGGTAGGCGTTGTAGGCCACGATCCGCTCGTCCAGAAGGTCCGCCACGGCGATGGCCAGGGGGGTGCCGATCTTCCGCAGCTCCGCCTCGTCCTCCCGGGTGAAGTTGGCCCGGTGGGTGGCGTCCAGGGGGACCATGGTGATGGTCTTGACCCCGCTGGTGAGGACGATCTGGGCGGCCTCCGGATCAGCCCAGATGTTGAACTCGGAGGCGGCGGTGGCGTTAAAGACCTTGAAGCCGCCCCCCATGAAGATGATCTCCTTGATCTTCCCGGCGATGCGGGGCTCCAGGCGCAGGGCCATGCCGATGTTGGTCAGCGGCCCGGTGGGGATGAGGGTGATGTCCCCCTCCGACTTCATCAGGGTGTCGATGAGCCACCAGACCCCGTGTTCCGGCTGTTCCTTGCTGACAGGGGCGGGCATGGGCAGGCAGTCGTGGTGGTAGGAGATGACCTCCCCCTTGTCGTCCAGCTTGTCCGCCTTGACCCCGGTCATGCCGGTGTAGTCCCCGTGGCGGTTGGGCAGGAGCTTTGCCACCATGGAGGTGGCGCAGCCCCGGTAGACGGGGGTATCGCTCCGGAGCATATCCACCACCCGCAGGGTGTTGTCGGTGGTGAAGTTGATCTCCTTGTTTCCGGCCACGGTGGTCACCCCCAGCAGATCGATCTTTGGGGAGAGGATCGCCATCATAATGGCCACAGCGTCGTCGGAGCCGGTGTCGCAGTCCAGGATGACCTTTCTTTTGTCAGACATGATGTTCCTCCTTATTGTTGGTCAGTTGTCGGGCGGGCGTCGGGGCAAGGGGCCGGCGGGCGGATGACCTGGTAGCGCAGCCGCAGATAGGAGTTTTCCAGGACCGTGCATCCTTGCAGCTTCAGAACGCCCAGTTGGGACAGTTCCTTTGGGGAAAGCAGGGAGTTCCCGCCGATGAGGGCGGGGGTGTCCTTGCCGCCGATCAAAACCGGGGCCACCACAAGGTCCACATAGTCCAGCAGCCCTTCCCGGAGGAAGAGGCTGTTCAGCGTCCCGCCGGTCTGTATGGTGATCCTTTCACAGCCGCATTGGGACCGGAGCCTTGCAAGGGCGTTTGGGAGGGAGGGCTCCTCTTGGAACAGGACCCGGAGATTCCCCTCCTCCACCCCAAAGGCCGGGTGGTTCGGGTTGGAGGTGATCAGCGCCAGCTGTTTGGACCGGGCGCAGAGCCAGCGGACGCCCTGTTCCGTCAGATGGGTGTTGTCCAGAACGGCAAAGGAGACAGGGGTCTTTGGGGGCGGGCTCGCCGTGTTGGCCCCGATCTTGGCCTGGACCCTTCCGGAGTTCAGCGACCAGAGGTCGGTGGTCTGCTCGATCTCGTAGTATTGGTGGAGCCCCTCCCGCACCCCCGGGAGGGTGGGGAAGTCCCGGTCCACATCCAGTTCGTCGGTGGCCCCGGTGCTGATCTTGCCGTCAACGGACATGAGCAGGAATAAAGTCGTGACGGGGCGGTCCATTTCCAGCGCCTCCTTTCTACAGAATGAGCAGGTACAGGCTGGCCATCAGTTCCCGGGGGAGGGCCAGGGCCAGCAGCTCGGGGCGGAGGAGGGGTTCCTCCCCCTGGAGGAGCTGGGCCAGGTTCTCCATGACGGTGAGGAGGGCCAGCTCCTTGCCCAGGGCTTTGAGGGTCTCGGCGGCCCCGGCCTCCTCCCCGGGGAGGCTGTCCAGGGTGATGTCCCGGTCCCCCCGGCGGTCCCGCTCCACCTGGATCTTCTCCCCCAGGGCGGCGTTGAACTCCTCCATGGTGTATTGGCGGGCGGGGTCCAGGCCCAGGAGCTCCCCGGCGGTCTCGGCGGCCAGGAGGAGCAGATCCTCCCCCTGGCGGCGGGGGCCCAGCTTCTGGCGGAACCGGGCCCGGACGGTCCGCTCCAGGAGGGAGCGGGTCTTTTCCTCCATGGGCTCCAGCAGCTTTTGGTAGAGGGCGGCGAACCGCTCCCCGTGGCGCAGGCGGAACCGGGCGGCCTCCCCGGCGGGGAAGGCGTAGGCTCTGCCGTCGCAGCGGCCCGCCTCCTTCATGGCGTCCCAGTAGCCCAGGCGGATGTTCCGGCGGCACTGGTCCCGCTCGAAGAGGAGGAAGTTCCCCAGGTCCCAGCAGCTGCGGACCAGGCGGAGGGGGACGTCGGGCTTGAATCTCCGGCGGACGCCGATGCCGTCCACCTCCACGGCCCAGATCTCGTCGAGGGGCGGGCCGGCCTGGGTGGCCATCTCCACCGGGAGGTTGTCGTAATAGCCGCCGTCGATGAAGCGGGCCTTTTCGATGGTCCGGGGCTTGAAGGCGGGGAAGCAGGAGGCGGAGGCGATCATATAATCGGCCACCGAGCCGGGGGGCATATCCCGGAGGAACATCTTCACCGGGGTGAGGCGTTCCATATCCACGGTGACGATGCCGTACTCCACGCCGCTGGCCCGGAGTTTGTCCTCGTCCAGGATGGAGCGGATCATCTCCTCCAGGGGGGAGATGTCCAGGCCGCCCTTCTGGACCATTTCCCGGACGAAGGCCCGGTAGACGGCCAGGCGGCTGTCGGGTTTATTTTCCGAGGGGGGGATGCCCTCCATGACCTGGGGGTTATCCATATTCCACCAGAGGTCCCAGGCGGCGTTGAACTCGCCTTGGGCCATGAGGGCGCCGTTTAGGGCGCCTACGGAGGTACCGGTGACGACCTTATAATCCAGGTCCAGTTCCCGGAGGGCTTGCCAGACGCCGATCTGGTAGGCGCCTTTGGAGCCGCCGCCGCCCAGGACGACGGCACGGGTGAGTTTTTCGGGCATGGGGGCACCTCCTAACAGGGCAGGTCTCCAGGCACAAGCTAAGACGACCGCAAGGTAATGTAGGGTGTAAAGTTTAGGGCCGCCCTTTTCAAAGGACTGGGCGTAGCCCACGTGCCCGAAGGGACATAGTCCCGTTAGGGCACAGGGTCCAGGGGCAACGCCCTGGTCGCCCGTCGCAACGGGCGAAATACCCCTGGGCGGTGGCGGTCTGTGCGGATGTATGGGCCGGGCCGCCGAACCCAGGAACGAGCCTAACGAAACCGGCCGCAGGCATAAAAAACCGCCTTTGGAAAGACTGGAAAGTTTGTCTCCTTTACAGGCTGAAATCGAAGTGACAACCTGCGGCCGGTAACGGGACTGCTCCTACACCCAGCCGCAGGAGCGCCCCTCGCTTTCGGTTTGCAGTCGCTGGCCTTCCGGACAGGCCCCGGCTGGGGCCGAATCCGGAACACGCCAGGCTGTGCTCCTGATTGCCGGCGCTGTTTGTTTCGTTAGGCCGTGACCCTTTGGGCGTGCGCTCTTTGGGCGTGCATCCTGGGGCCTGTCTCTGGTTGATGACTTAACGACGTTGCCCTTCCGGCGGACCTTCTTTCTG
>CANOCD010000133.1 GCA_947564495.1 uncultured Angelakisella sp.
ATAATACAGCATCAAATTCTGAATCCGTCCGTATTCCTTGTCGTTATGGGTTCTATCCCAAATCTCTTGCCAGATAGCCTCCCAATCCGCCACCCGTTTGACCTGGGCCAGCCGGGGCAGGACGTAGGTTTCCAGGTCCTCCCGCAGTTGGACCATATAGTTTTCCACTGGTATGTCGATAAAGCCGCCATGCTTCATATCGTGAACGTTTTGAATATGGAACCTTTGGTGGTCAGAAAATGGCGTAAAGGCCGCACCATAGGGAAGGAACTCCCCTTGGGTCAGTCTTTTCTTGCCAACCCAAAACTTGTCCGGGTCATTCTTTCCGATCTCCTCCATCGTGTAGGCCCCAAAGTCCAACTCAAATTCACACTCAAAATCGGAGCCATAGACACCGTTGATCAAATGGACCAGCAGCCACCCGTCCTCCAGCTCCCGCTTCCAGCGGTTGCCCTTGGTGCGGAAGCCCGCCTCCTTCAGCAGGGGCTTGATGACCTGGCGGACCACCTGCTTGCGCTTCTCCTTGGCGGAGACCAGCTCCCCCCGGGGGACCCCATAGCGTATCTCTTTCCATTCCGGCATCGAAAGCCCTCCTTTCCTGGGGACATTATACCACGGGGGGCTTCCCCGGGACAAGCCTTCCACCTGGCAAGGGGCTTTACAAGGTCCCGCCCCGCACCTGTCAGGACTCCAGGCAGAAGCCAAGATACAGCACAGCGTAAAGTAGGGTGTGCCAGCGGGCGCTAGCCCGCCGGGTGCTGACCCGCTTGAAGGGACTGTCATAATTCGCTATAATAGAACATAGAATGGGAGGTGGCGAGATGGACCTTTTCCCCGCAGGCGGCCTGGACAGTATGATGGACCGCCTTTCCTCCGCTATGGAGCGGATCACCCCCGGCTGGACCGGGCTCCTCCGGCCCGCCAGCCCCGACGAGATCGAAACCTACCGCCAGGCCGCCCACGCCCCCCGTATCCCCCTGGCCTACCGGCTCTTTCTGGAGCGGGCCGGGAATGGGGACGGCGGCCTGCTGGAGAAGGAGTGGGACGGCTGTTCCCAGGCGGACCTCCCCGCCTTGCTGGAGAAGGGCGACCCCCTGGAGATTTTCCAAAAGTATTCCGACGAGCCGGACCCCCGGCGGTTCCTCCTCTTTTCCACCCACTGGACCGATTCCGACCTCTACCTGGACCTGGACCAGGGCGGGGAGGACCCCCCGGTCCTGTTCTTCGGCCACGGCCCCCACTCCGGCAGTTTCCAGAACTACCTCTTCCAGATGGCATTCCGGCGGCTGGTCTGGGATGGATACCTCTGCCGGGCCGCCGAAGGCTCCTCCCAGCTGGACGCCGACTGGGTCCTCCGCCGACGGCTGCCGGGGTACACCGGGGACCCCCTGGGGGGCTCCCCCCGGGAGCGGATGGAGGCGGCCCGGCCCCTCCTGGACCCCTATCCCCTGGAAGGGCTGTGGTTCAGCGACGACACCCATTTCTGCGCCATGGGGGAGGGCCTGGCGGTCCACCTGGACACCACCTGGGCCCTGAACTTCACCGTGGCCGGACAGGACAAGGCCCGGGTGGAGGAGATCGCTGATCTGCTCCTGGAAAATCTCCGGGCCCCAAAGAAAAAAGGAAGGTGACAAAATGCTGGGAAAACGTCCCCTTTTCGGCAATCACATCGAGCCCGCCTGCCGGTACTGCGCCCACGCCCGGGAAAACGCCGACGGGCGGATGATCCTCTGCCGCCACCAGGGGGTGGTGGCCCCCTACTACTCCTGCCGCCGGTTCCACTACGACCCCTTATTGCGGGAGCCATCCCGCCAGGCGGCTTTGCCCAAGTACGACAAATCGGATTTCGAGTTGTAAATTAGAACCTGTATTCACGACCGTTAAGCGCCATCTGGACGATGATTTTTCCGTCCTGCTGCGTTGAAAGCCCTCAGCCCTAACGGGGCTACGCCCCTTCGGGCACGTCGGGTCGAAAGCCCCACTGGGGCTTTCGTGGCTTCGCCACCCCCGAAAGCCATAAAGGCTGGACTGCGGTCTTTCGCCTTGCAGGGCGAAAAAATCATTCGTCCATCTGGCACTTCCCGGTCATGAATCCAGGTTCTTTTTTCCGGTCACAACTTCCTGCTTTGACGTCATCATATCGAGGTAACCTAACAGCATGAAACAGACAAAACGGATACTTGCCCTTTTCCTCCCCCTGGTGATCTTAGGGGCCGCCGCCTGCGGCCTGGTCCTCTGGCTGGCCGGGGACCGCCAGGAGCAGCAGCGGGAGATGCTTTCCGCCATGGGATACCTGGGGGATACCTCCGGGTTCGTGGTGACCACAGGGACCGGTGGGGACTTCCCTGCCGGGGCCCAGCCCGACGAGGAGGCCCTAAAAGCCCAGCTGGACGAGATGCTCTCCTTCGCCCAGGAGGCCCGGTTCTCCACCCTGTTCTTCCAGGTTCGGGCCGACGGCGCCGCCTTTTACAAGACCAAAAAGTACGACCTCCACCCCGGCGTCGCCGGGGCCGGGGGTCTTGGGGGCTTTGACCCTTTGGACTACCTCTGTGCCCAGGGGCTGGAGCGGCAAATTCAAATCTGCGCCCTGGCGGAGATCCCCGACCTGGCGGACGGCGGGGAACTGCTGGCCGCCTCCACCGCCGAGCTGGGGGAGAAGTATCCCCTGGGGGGCATCCTCCTAACCGGGGGGACGGGCCGGGAGGAGGAGCTGGCCGCCGCCCTCCGGGAGACCCGGAAGCGGCTGGATAAAAAGACCCCCGGCCTCCTCTTCGGCCTGGTGGTGGAGGACGGGGCCCCGGCCCTCTCCCCCGAAAAAGCGGGGGAACTCACCCGGGACGGGACAGTGACGATGGTGGCCCTCCGGGGGGAGGCCCCCGTCTCCGCCCCCGCCGGGGAGGAAAGCTGGGGGGACCTTCTGGCCCGCTGGACCGACGTTTTGGACCCCCGGGCCCGGCTGCTCTTTGCAGAGGAGGCCCTCCCCGGGGACAAGGCCGTCTCGGAGGGGGACCTGCGCCTCCTGCTGGCCTCCATGGAGGAAAGAATTTCCGGCACCATGCTGGACCACTACGGCAGCCTCAAAGCCGACCGGGACCGGGCCGGGGAGTTGGTAAGCCTCCTGGCATCCCCCAAGGGCCCCGCCCCGGAGCTCTTCTTCCCCATCCCCAAGACCCTGGCGGTGACCTATCCCGCCGGGGATGTCTCGGTGACCGACTCGGCCATCTTCCTTATGGGGACCTCCGACCCGGCAAAGCCCCTGACCCTGGACGGGGAGGAAGTGGAGCGGACCACCGCCGGGGGGACCTGGGGCTCCCTCCAGAAGCTGGCCCAGGGGAAGAACACCTTCACCCTCCGCCAGGGGGATGAGGCGGTGGCGGTCACCGTCACCCGGTACACCCCCGGGGGGCCATCCCCCATTGACGGGTTGCAGGAAAGCAGCCTCTTCCCCCGGTACAGTTGCGGGGTGGACTGCGACGGGGAACTCACCCTCTCCTGCATGGGCCCGGCGGGGGCGACTGTCTCCGCAACGCTGAACGGCAAGACCATCCAGCTGGCCCAAAGCGGGACCGGCCAGGCCGGGACCCCGGTGGCCTTCCGAGGGACGGTGGCCCTGTCCCCCAGTGATTTCGACCCCAACGCCACGGTGAACATCGGCCCGGTCTCCTATATCTTGCGGTACAACGGCAAGGACACCAGCTACCAGTCCCAGGGGGAGGTCTACGTGGCCGGGAGTAAGGTCCCCCTGGTCATCGAGAACACCGCCCAGCTTTCCGCCGTCCTCTCCGACCCGGATGACGACGAGAGCATCTTTGCCACCCTAAAGCCCGGGGCCCGGGGGGTGGTGGAAAAGACGGTGCGGACCAGCCGGAGCGGGGTGGTCACTTTGGCCTACAAGCTCCGGGGGAGCGGGTACATCCTGGCCGGGACCCCCGCCCTGGGCCCCATGGTTCAGGTGCTGGAGGGGACCGGGGAACAGCCATCGGGGCTGGAGATCGGGACCGTTGCATCCACCCTGGGGGAGGACGGGAGCCTCACCGTCACTCTGGGGGAGGGGACCCCCGCCATCCTTACCAAACGGACCGGGGAAGAGCTGATCCTGGACTGCCTGGGGACCACCATCACCGGGGATACCGGGCAGTTCACCAGCAGCTTTGTCCGGACTGCCGTTGTGGAGGAGATCGAGGGGGGCCAGAGGCTGACCCTCCGGCTGGAGCCGGGGGCGCTGTGGGGGTATGACCTGTACCACCAGGAGGGGCGGACCTACCTCTACCTGAAACCTGTTCCCAAGAAAAGCGGGACGCTGGGCAAGCCGCTGGAGGGGGTGCGGGTGATGCTGGACCCGGGGCACGGGGGGAGCGACCCGGGGGCCCTGGGGGTGGCCGGGGGCTCCGGTCCCGCCGAGGCCCAGCTGAATCTGGCGGTGTCCCAGGCGGTGAAGTACCGGCTGGAACAGCTGGGGGCCACGGTGACCCTCTGCCGGGGGGATGACAGCCAGGTCAGCCTTTTTGAGCGGGTGGACGCTGCCACGGCGGCGAGGCCGGACGTTTTCCTTTCTATCCACCACAACAGCGGGGTGCTGACGGGGGACATGAACCGGGCCCGGCGGGTGGAATGCTACTACTTTGAGGAGAGCTCCCGGGGGTTTGCCCAGGCGCTGATGGACCGGCTGGGGGCGATCTTGCCCAGGCCGGTGACCGAGCCGGAGCAGGCCAGGTACTATGTGACGAGGCAGACGGGGAATCCGGCGGCATTGCTGGAGGTGGGGTTTATGGTAAACCCGCTGGAATATGAGGAATGTACCGATATGGCGATGATCCTGCGGACGGCCTGGGGTATTGCCGAGGCGGTGGTGGATGTGGTAAGCACTAGGTAAAAATCGAGACAGGCAAAGTTTAGGGCCGCCCTTTTCAAAGGGCGGTAGG
>CANOCD010000134.1 GCA_947564495.1 uncultured Angelakisella sp.
ATCCTCCCGCTCCTTGTAGTCCAGCCGCTTCAGCAGCGACCACTGGAAGGAGCCGGGGTCCCGGGAATAGGCTTTCTGCATCTCCCGGTTGGGCCAGGAGCCGAGCTTCAGCTGGAACAGGGTGCCGTTGTAGTCGGCCTTGGCGTCCTCCGAAACGGCGATCCACATCTGTTCGCCGCTTCGCCAGCAAACGACACCCATCTCCGGCCTTCGCTGGTCATACCGGGCCCGAAGGGCTTTTTTTGCTTCTCTATCCATCCGAAAAACCTTCTTTCTATACGCTGGGTATAAGATCAGTCCTTTAGTACAAATCCGTAGGGCAGCAGTTCTCCCAGGGTGAGGGCCTTCCGCTCCCCGGCGGCGTTTTCCAAAAGCACAAGAAAGCTGTCCGGGTCGCAGAACTCCGCCAGCACCTGGCGGCAGACCCCGCAGGGGTAGGCAAAGCCATCCCCTCCCGCCGGGGAGCCGTCGGCGAACTTCCCCACCACCGCGATGGCGGCAAAGTCCCGGTCCCCCCGGGCCACGGCGGAAAAGACGGCGGTGCGCTCGGCGCAGTTGGTGGGGCCGTAGGCGCTGTTTTCGATGTTGCAGCCGGGGTAGATCTTTCCGTCCTTGGTGAGAAGGGCGGCCCCCACCCGAAAGCCGGAGTAGGGGACATAGGCGTTTCGGGCGGCCTCCCAGGCCAGGGGGATGAGGGTGTCCATCAGCTTTTCTCGGTCCATAGCGGGCTCCTTTCGGCTTTTTTTCTTAGAGCCTAGCCAAGAATCATCCATTCTTGTCCAGGCTCTTATTATACCATAGGGCGGACTCGGGGGCAAGAAAGATCGTGGGAAAACCTAACGCCGCCCTCCGGCATAGAATAGGGCAAACATCTGTCAGGAGGTCTTGCCCATGCCCGCTTACCGCCGCCCCTGTCCCGCTCCCGCCCCAAAGCCCCGCCCCCAGGGCCAGGCTTCCCCGCCGGCCCCCGGGACCGCCCCCGGCCCCGGGGATGGAAAGGAACCCCAGGCCCCCCTCCCCCGGCGGCCTGTCCCCATAGGCCCCGCCGGTCCCAAAGGGGAGAAGGGCGACCCCGGCCCCAAGGGTGCCCCCGGCCTCCCGGGGCCCAAAGGGGAGCCGGGTGCCCCCGGTCCCACGGGCCCCAAGGGGGAGCCCGGCCCTCCCGGACCCAAGGGCGAACGGGGAGAACCCGGCCCCCGGGGAGAGCGTGGGGAGCCCGGCCCCCGGGGGCCCGCCGGTCCCGCCGGGTCAGGGGGCGGGGACACCATCACCATCGGGCGGACCTACCCCGGGGCGGCGGGGACGGCCCCGGCGGTCATCGACCGCACCGGGGGGCCCCACCACCTCCTGGACTTCGTCCTCCCCGCCAGGGAGCGGGCCTCCTGGGCCAGCCTCCGGGTCACCGGCCTGGGGGAGGGCGGGGCCCTTCTCCTGGGGGAGCCCCGCCAGGGGGGCGGGGGCATCCGCCTGGCCGATGGCCACGCCGCCCTGGAGCTGGAAGGGCGGCGACTGTGGCTGGTCTCCCTCCTCCTCACCGGGGAGAGCGCCGGGGCCCTGGACAGCTTCGCCGACCAGTCCTTCACCGTCACCCCGGCGGTGAACGGGACCCCCTCCCCCGCCCTGGCGGCCCGGGGGATCTTCTCCGGGGAGGGGGCCGGGGGCCGGGCCTCGGTCTCCGCCGTCTTTCTCCTCCCCGGGGAGGGGCCCCTTGCCCTCTCCCTCCTGGGGGAGATCTCCGCCGGGGAGCTCTCCCGGGTGGAGGGGTCGGTCTTTCTCCTGGCCGCCGGGGAACTCTGAGGCCGCCGGCGGCATATCCTGTACCAGGGCACCACCTGTGCCCCCTACTTTAACAAAAACTGGAGTGACTTCCTTATGCCTACCCCCTTGAACAACCAGGCCAGCGTCCGGTATAACTACAACGGCAACACCGGCACGGCCAACTCCAACACCGTTACCACCAACCTTTTGGACCAGTACACCCTGGCGGCCACCAAGACCCCCCTGGCCTCCACCTTCCGCCCCGGGGAGAACGCCGCCTTTGTCCTCCGCCTGGAGAACAGCGGCAGCGGCGACCTGTACAACGTCACCGTCACCGACAACCTGGGGGGCGGCGGGACAGCGGCTCCCCTCCTGTACAACCAGGATTCCCTCCGGGCCTATGTAAACGGCGCCCCGGTCCCCGTGGTCCCCGCCGTGGCCGGGGGGACCCTCACCGCCACCATCCCGGGGGCGCTGCCCTCCGGCGGGGTGGCCATCCTGGTCTACACCGCCCAGGTCCGCCCCGATGTGGCCTTTGACCTCCAGAGCATCACCAACACCGCCAATGTCACCGCCAACGGGGGTTCCGCCACCGGTCCCGCCGTGACCGTCACCCCCGCCCCCACCGCCGTCCTCCTCCGGGAGGCCTACGCCGACCTGTCCCTCTACAAGGAGGCCGACAAGCAGAACGTCATGGCCGGGGAGCCCCTCACCTACACCTTCACCCTCACCAACAACGGCAACCAGGCGGCGGAGGGGGTCACCCTCACCGACACCCTCCCCGCCGGCTTCGCCGTGACCCGGGTGGAGGTCACCGCCGGCGGCGCCACCACCGTCCTCCCCGACACCGGCTACCAGGTGGACACCGCCACCAACACCATCACCATCCCCTCGGCCGCCGGGACCCCTATCGCTGTCCCCGCCGCCACCAGCGCCGCCCCCGGCGTCACCACCGTGGCGGTGACCGGGACGGTCACCGGGACGCCGCAAAATCCTTAAGCCATCCCCTATTTCCTCCTTTGTTCAGGGCCCGCTCTCCGTTGGATCGGAGGGCGGGCCCTTTGGGGCTGTTTCCCAGGGGACGGGGCCGTTACTGACCCTCGGCCATGGTATCGGCCAGGGTCCGCAGCTCCTCCAAGGTCCTGGGTTTCAGATCGCACATGATGATGGAGTGCTGGATCAGGGGGGAGAGGGTCTGGAAGAACTCGTCCATCTCCCGGTTCTCAAAGCTGTACATCACCGCTCACCTTCTTTCGGAAATTTGGCTTTCCACGCCGCCTCCTTCACCCGGGCGGGGGCGGAGTGGTAGTAGGTCTCGCTGTTGTCGTCCTCCCCCAGGAGGGCGGCGGCGGGGCCCTGCTTCTGCCGGTCCCCGTCGGACAGCCGGGCGATGACCTCCGGGTCCAGGGTATTGGCCTGGATAAGCCCCAGCCGGGTCCGCTCCGGCAGGGACCGGAACAGGGCCCGGCTCTCCGGCTGGCTTTCCAGCCGGGCCAGCAGCTCCACCGGATAGGAGCTGCCCAGGGGGTTGGGCTGGTGCCCCGCCAGGGGGTAATCTTCGTTTTTCATCCCGTATCACCTCGGTTTTAGCTTGCCCGGGATGGCAACAAAAAAAGCCGGGAGATTTTCCCGGCTCGGGCCGCCTGGCGGGTCAGCGGCCTTTCAGGCCCAAAAAGCTGAATACCACGGCACAGACGCCGCAGACGGTGGCGGTGATGCCCAGCACCAGGCCGCAGATGGAAAAGCCTTTCACGGAAGATCACTCCTTTCTTTGGGGACGTTCTGCCGGACTTTTTCTTGTATTATACCACACCCGGCCCGGACAGGGCAACCGCCGCCCCGGATCGCTCCTTCACCCCCGGGCGGCAAAAAGCCCTTGCCGACACAGCCATCGGTAAGGGCTTTTCCTATACCTATTACGACCCGAGCGGCACGGCCCGCCAGATCAGTGGATCAGCGCCGCCGTGATGTTGGCGAAGAGGGTCGGGGTCAGCAGGCACCCCAGGCCGGTGTAGAAGGTCCCCACCATGGCCCCGTAGGGCACCAGGGCGGCGTCCACTGTCGCCAGTCCCCCGGCCACGCCGGAGGTGGTCCCCATAAGACCGCCGAAGATCATGGCGGAGGAGGGGTTGTTCAGCCCGATCTTGGGGGCAAGAATGGGGGTCAGGATAATGGTGACCACCACCTTGACTACCCCGGCGGCAATGGACAGAGCAACAACGCTGGAATCCACCCCCAAAGCGGTCCCAGTGACCGGGCCCACCACAAAGGTTTGGGCCCCCGCGCCAATGGTAGCCAGCTCGTAGGCATCCCGGTAGCCAAAGGCGTAGCCAATGCCAACGCCGCACAGGTAGGAGATGATAAGTCCCAAAAACAAAGCGATGAATCCGGCAAGCCCGGCCTTGACAATATTGTCCTTCTTGATCCCCCAGGCGGTGGAAATAATGGTGTAGTCCCGCATCATGCCGCCGCCCAGGATGCCGATGCCACCGAAGATAGCAAGAGCTTTGCCGCCTTGGGTGATGAACTTCACGTCGGTGATGCCGTGGGTAACGCCGGAGATCAACTCGGCGCCGTAGGCCGCCTGCTGCCCGTTGGAGATCATTCCTCCCACCCAGGCGACGACCAGAGCCAGGATGATGGAGAACGCCGTTCCCATCTTTTTTTGGTGCAGGAGAGCACCCAGCCCATGGCCTGCCAGCATCACCAGGGTGACCAGAATAAAGGAACCGACCAGGCCGTAAGAGGCCGCCATCTTTGCAAAAGTCTCCATCTTTCTTGCCCTCCTATTCTTTGATCAGCAGCTTGTGCAGCACAGGGATCGCCAACAGCCCGAGAACCACAGCCAAAGTGCCGGAGATCACCGGCACCAGCCCGTGGGCCAGGGCGGAAAAGACGTCCTGGTTCATGGACATGGCCACCGTGACCGGAATGTAAAGGCCGGAAAGGAACTGGATGCCGCCCTCCGTGGCCTTGGACAGCGTCTTGCCCTTCTTCTCCAGCCAGATCTGGAAGAGGATGAGAAAGACCATGGAGAAGCCCACGCCTCCCACGTCGCTGCCCAGGCCCAGGGCGTTCCCCAGCAGGTTCCCCAGAAAACAGCCCAGGAACATAAAGGCCCCGATGAGTCCAAAACCGTACACAC
>CANOCD010000135.1 GCA_947564495.1 uncultured Angelakisella sp.
AGGGGCGGCTCTTAGCCCGCCGGAAAAGACCCGTTCGGGCGGCGTGCGGGGAGATTTTGAATAGGCTCTTAGGCTTACAGATAGATGTCAAAGGCGTAGACGGCGATGGTGACCACGAAGAAAGCCACCGCCAGGATACGGATGAGCCGGTTCAGCTTGGCGTCCACGCTGCGGTCCTTGGCGCCGTTCATAAAGGAGGACCCCCCCGCCAGAGAGGACAGGCCGTCCCCCTTGGGGTTCTGGAACATGATAAAGACGGTGACAAGGATGCTGACGGCGATCATCAGGATCGCGCCGATCATCTCAACTGCGCTCATAAAGCACCTCCGAAAGTTTTTGGAGACCCTGGGTACCCTCCGGGGATGGGAGGCGGGGCCTCTCAGATTTTGCCGGGCCGCTCCAAAAGAGCGGGAATTTTCCCGCCCAAAGCGGGGAAAAACAAAACTCCCCGCCGGACCCGGACTGATGTAGCCTACTGATTATAGCACAGGCCGGTCCGCTTTGCAAGTAAAATTTCTTTTTTTCGCCCCCGGGGATATTTTCTCCCCCAAAGGGGATGCTATCAACTGCCGCTTCCATCTTCTGCGTTTGCATGGGAACGGCCGGCCCGGAGCGTCGTTTCACCATGGCGCGCCGGGCCCTTTGTCATTCCCGCAAAGCCAGGATGTCCTCCGGCGCCACCGCCAGCTCTCGGGGGAGAGGGGAGGGAAGGGGCCCCTCCGGCTCCCACCAAAGGCGGCTCTGGGAGCCCTCTTCGGGGGAAAAGACCAGCCGGTCCCGGGCCGGGTCCTCCAGGATGTCGGGGCAGAACACCCCCACCCGGTTTCCCTCCCCCTCCCCGGGGGGATGGAGGTCCCTGGGCCGGACGCCAAGGTGGGTGATCCCCTCCGGGACGGGCCGCCCCAGGTCCAGAAGGGCGTTCCACTCCGGCACCCGGAAGAGGCTCCCCCCGGCCCGCTCCCCTGGGGCGATGTTCCGGCACCCGGTGAGGATGGCCGCCTGGACCGTCCCCGGGTCCCGGAAGAGGGCCCGGGTCTCCCCAAAGGCGGACCGCCGCCCCCGGTCCAGGACCAGCAGCTCCCCGCAGAGCCGGAAGGCTTCCTCCCGGCTGTGGGTCACCAGGACGGCCAGGCCCCGGTACTCCTCCAGGGTCCGGCGAAGCTCCAGGAGCAGTTCCTCCCGAAGGCAGGCGTCCAGGGCGGAAAAGGGCTCGTCCAGCAGCAGCAGGTCGGGGTCGGGGGCCAGGCACCGGCCCAGGGCCGCCCGCTGCTGCTGCCCCCCGGAAAGCTGCCGGGGGTACCGCCCCTCCAGCCCGGAAAGCCGAAGTTTTCCCACCAGCCGGGCCACCGTCTCCTCCTTCTCCTGCCGGGACCGCCCCCCCAGCCCGGCGGCCAGGTTTTCCGCCACCGTCATGTTGGGGAAGAGGGCCCCGTTCTGGAAGAGATACCCCACCCGCCGCCTCTGGGGGGGCAGGTCGATCCTGGCGGCGGAATCGTAGAGGACCCGGTCCCCCAGGCGGATATACCCCCGGTCCGGGGAAAGGACCCCGGCGATGGACCGCAGGGTCATGGTCTTGCCGCACCCCGAGGCCCCCAGGATGCCCAGGCATTTGGCGCCCGTTTGGAAGGAGACATCCAGGGCGAAGCCCCCCAGCTCCTTCCGGATGGATACATCAAGACCCGCCACGGCGGCTCCCCCCTTTCCGCCGGTCCCCCAGGAGGTTGAGGGCCGCAACAGCCAGAAACGCCACCAGGAGAAGGACCGCCACGTACCGCCCCGCCGTCTCCATATCCCCCGCCGCCACGGCGGAGTAGATGGCCAGGGGGAGGGTCCGGGTCTTTCCGGCGATGTTCCCGGCGATCATGGCGGTGGCCCCGAACTCCCCCAGCCCCCGGGCAAAGGCCAGGATGCCCCCGGTCAGCACCCCCGGGAGGGCATTGGGGAGCAGCACCCGGCGAAAGAGGGTCCACTCGCTCATGCCCAGGGTCCGCCCGGCGTCCAGAAGGTCCCGGTCCACCTGGTCAAAGGCCCCCCGGGCGGAGCGGTACATCAAAGGCAGGCTGATGACCACCGCCGCCAAGACGGTGGCCCCCCAGGAAAAGGCGACCCGGACCCCAAAGAGGTCCAGAAAGAGCCGCCCCAGGGGCCGCTTCACCCCAAAGACCCACAGGAGGAAAAAGCCCGCCACGGTGGGGGGGAGCACCAGGGGCAGGGTCAAAAGGCCGTCCAGAACGGCCCGGAGGGCGGCCCCCCGGGCAGCCGTCACCCCCCAGGCCAGCAAAAGGCCCAGGAAAAAGGTGACAGCCACAGCGGGGACCGCCGTTTTCAAAGAGATCAGAACAGGGCTCCAGTCCATAGCCTTTTCTCCTCAGGCGGCGGCGAAGCCGTACTTTTCAAAGACCGCCATGGCCTCGTCGCTTTGGAGAAACTCCAGGAACAGCCTGGCCGCCTCCTTCTTTGTGGAGGAAGCCACGATCCCCGCCGGGTAGATCACCGGGGAGGCCAGAGCCTCCTTGGGGGCCTCGGCCAGGACGACCACCTTGTCGGTGGTGGCGGCGTCGGTGGCGTAGACCACCCCCAGGTCGGCGGAGCCCTCGGCTACCCAGTTCAGCACCTCGGTGACGTTGGTCCCAAAACTTGCCTTAGCCTGGATGCTGTCCCACAGCCCCAGGTTCTCCAGGGCCTCCTTGGCGTACTGCCCCACGGGGACGCTCTCCGGGTCCCCCAGGGCGACACGCTCCGCCTTGGGAAAGTCCATGAGGGATTTGAACGGGCTGTCCGCCGGGGTGATGACCACCAGCTTGTTCTCCAGCAGGTCCGCCACCGAATCGGCGTCCACCAGCCCCTGGTCCTTCAAGGCGTTCATCTGCTTCTGTGCGGCGGAGAAAAACAGGTCGGCGTCCAACCCCTCCTGAATTTGGGTCTGGAGCTTGCCGGAGCTGTCATAGGTCCCCTCCACCACGATCTCCGGGTGCTGTTCCCGGAACATGGGGATGAGCTCATCCCGCAGGGAATACTCCAAACTGGCCGCCGCCGCAATAAGGATAGTGGTAGTTTCCGCCTCCGGTTCGGCGTCCTCCCGGGAGGCCGGGCTTTCCGGCCCGCCGCTCTCCGGCTCCGGTGCCGGGGCAGGGGAGGGGGCAGGGCTCCCGCCGCAGGCGGTCATGGCCAGCAGCAGGGCAAGGGTCAGGGCAAGACTTACGATCTTTTTCACGGGTACGCTCCTTTTTATCTCACCCTCCGGTCTGGACCGGCCGAATTGCCAGCCGAGCCGGGGGCACGAAGCCGCCGGGCGCATATGGCGTCCCAGCGGGGTCCGTCTTTGGTCACAGGTTCACATCATCCGGGAAATTTCCATCTGCTCCAGAATTTCCTCCTTAGTCGGCAGGGGAGGGAGCTCCTCCCCCAAAGCGGTGATGATCCCCCAGTAGAGATACGTTTTCTCTGATTCCAGGACACTTACCTTAGAATTTGCATTCAGCCCACGGACACCCTCCAGCAGCTCCAGGATAAGACCGGCGTACTCCTCGTCGGTCCTGCCCTCTCCCAGCCAGATCTTCAGGTCCAGATAGGCCCCGCTGTCCGCCAGAAAATCCCCCGGGTCATCCTCCGGCCCCCAGACCCTCTCGGTCTGCGGGAGGCGAAGCTCCACCTCCCACTCCCGGACGAACCCGGTGCCCTCCAGAAAAACCCGGGCCGGGGCCTCGGCCTCCTCCCGGAAGAAATACCGGGCGTAGTCGTCCCGGACCTTCCGGTATTTTGTCTGGGAGACCAGGGCGGTGGTCACCCGGTCGGGCTGGTCCACCGGGGCGGCGTCACAGGTGTAGGTGGCCCCGGCCAGGGGCCCGTAGTTCTCCAGGGATTCCTCCCCCACCACGGCAAACTCCACCCCGTACTTGTCCCGAAGCTGCCCCAGCAGGTAGCCCCGGGCGGAGTCCAGGTCGTTCGCAAAGGGTCCCCCGGGGTGGTCCATCTCCCGGACCGCCTCCGCCGAACACCCCCAGAGGAGCAGCAGGGCCGCCGCCAAGGCGGCCAGCCGCCCTTTCATCGGGCGCACTCCCCGGCGGTCCCGGCCAGAATTTCCAGCCCGTGGGGAAGGCTCTCCAGGATGACCTCCAGGTTTTCCCGCACCGCCTTGGGGCTCCCCGGCAGATTGACGATCAGCGTCCCCCCCCGGATACCCGCCACCCCCCGGGTGAGCATGGCCCGGGGCGTGATCCTCATGCTGGCGGCCCGCATGGCCTCGGGGATGCCGGGGACCATCCGCTGGCAGACGTCGGCGGTGGCCTCGGGGGTAAAGTCCCTGGGGGAAAACCCGGTCCCCCCGGTGGTGAGGATGAGGTCCACCAGCCCCCGGTCACACCAGTCGGCCATGGTGTCCCGAAGCCGCTCCCGCTGGTCAGGGAGGACGACATACTGGGTCACGGCGAACCCCCCGGCGGCCTCCAGCATCTCCCGGATGGCGGGGCCGCTCTTGTCCTCCCGCTGCCCCGCCGCCCCCTTGTCGCTGGCGGTGATGATGCCCACACGAAACATAATAAGCCCTCCTTACAGTTCAACAGGCTGGCTGGTGATGACGAACTCGTCCCCCTCCTTGATGACTCCCCCGTGGAGGACCCGGGTAAAGACCCCCTCCCTGGGCATGATGCAGTCCCCCACCCGGTGGAAAATTTCACAGTGCTGATGGCACTTCTTCCCGATCTGGGTGAGCTCCAGCACCACCTCCCCGCACTGGAAGATGGTCCCCACCGGCAGGGACTTGAAGTCGAACCCGGAGACCAGGAGGTTCTCCCCAAAGTCCCCGTCCTTCACATTTCCCCCCCGGGCGTTGAACTCCACCACCCGCTCGTAGGAAAGGAGACTGACCTGGCGGTGCCAGTTCAGTCTCCTTTCCTACG
>CANOCD010000136.1 GCA_947564495.1 uncultured Angelakisella sp.
TTCCCTCGACAAAAAAACCGGGATGTGTTACAATACATCCCGGAAGGAAGTGTGGCTATGAAGGGTTCCCCTGTTCATATTCTGGGCATCGCCCCCTACGAAAGCATGAAGACCGCCATGGAGCGGGCCGCCGAGGACTACCCCGGCCTCTCCCTGGACGTCTTTACCGGGGACCTCCAGAAGGGGGTGGAGATCGTCCAGCGCAACCTGGACAACGGCTACGACTGCATCATCTCCCGGGGCGGCACCGCCCAGCTCATCCGGGGCATCACCGACCTGCCGGTGGTGGAGATCCAGCTGTCGGTCTACGACATTCTGCGGACCATCAAGCTGGCGGAAAACTACTCCAAGCTCTACGCCATCGTGGGTTTCCCCAACATCACCGGCCCGGCCTACACCCTCTGCGACCTGCTGCGGTACGACATCGACATCCTCACCGTCCACAGCACCGAGGAGACCTACACCACCCTTGGCCGCCTCCAGGAGGGGGGCTACCGGATGGTGGTCTGCGACATGGTGACCCAGACCGTGGCCCGGCAGTTGGGGATGGACGCCTTTCTCATCACCTCGGGGGTGGAAAGCCTCCAGGCCGCCTTCGACCAGGCCCTGGTCCTGGGGCGGTACTTCCGGCGGCTGCGCCAGGAAAACTTTTTCCTGCGGTGCGTCACCCGGGACAGCAACGGTTCCATCCTGGTATTGGACCGCCGGGGGGAGGTCTGCTACGCCACCCCCGGGGAGCCGGAGGCCACCCTCCTGGCCCTGCTGCGGGCCAAGCTCCCGGAGGTGCCGGAAAACGCCCCCCTGCGCTTCTACCACAACGACCAGGGGGACCTGTACAGCGTCACCGGCCAGACGGTGACCATCGGCCAGGAGCGGTGCGTCCTCTTCCACTACAGCCTGTCCAAGATCCCCCTTCGGGCGGGCAAGACGGGGGTGCGGGCCTTTGGCGCCAGCGAATGCGAACATCTGCTGGCCAGCAGCTTCTACGCCGTCAGCGGGGCCATGGGGGAGCTGGAGGGGACCCTGGCCGCCCTGGCCGCCACCCGCCAGCCGGTGA
The DNA here is from genome assembly GCA_947564495.1 of uncultured Angelakisella sp. Taxonomy (GTDB): domain Bacteria; phylum Bacillota; class Clostridia; order Oscillospirales; family Ruminococcaceae; genus Angelakisella. The sequence continues at coordinate 1,058 of CANOCD010000136.1, forward strand.
TGATCTCCGGGGAGCCGGGCACCGGCAAGGAGCAGATCGCCCGGTACCTCTACCTCCACGGCCCCTGGAAGAACAACCCCTTCGTGGTGGTGGACTGTGAGGTAGTTGGGGAAAAGACCTGGGATTTCCTCCTCAACCACTACAACTCCCCCCTCAACGACAGCGGGGGGACGGTGTACTTCCAGCACCTGGAGCGCCTTTCGGAGCCCCGCTGCCGGGAGCTCCTCTCCCTCATCCTGGATACCGGCCTGTCCCGGCGGCAGCGGCTCGTTTTTTCCTGCGTCCACCGCCGGGACGAGGAGCTGCCCGGGGCGGCCCGGACCTTCGGCCTCCGCCTGGGCTGCGCCAAGCTGGCCCTCCCCGCCCTCCGGGAGCGGGCGGACGAGATCGCCTCCCTGGCAAGCCTCTATCTGGCCAGCCTCAACCTGGAGACGGGCAAGCAGATCTCCGGCTTCGAGCCCTCCGCCCTGGAAAAGCTGCGGCAGTTCGACTGGCCCCACAACTACACCCAGTTCCGCCAGGTGCTGCAAAGCCTTTCCGCCACCACCCACTCCAGCTACATCAGCAGCCGGGGGGTGGCCGCCCTTCTCTCCCAGGAGCGGGACCTGACCCGGGAGCCCCTCCCCCGCCCCGGGGACGCCCGGGAGGGCGCCACCCTGGAGGAGATCATCCGCCAGGCCATCCGGGAGCGGGTGGCCGCCTGCGGCGGGAATCAGACCACCGCCGCCAAGCAGCTGGGCATCAGCCGGACGACCCTGTGGCGGTATCTCAATTCGGAGCGGGAAAAGGGGTGAGAGGGGCGGGGGCCTTTCCGATACACCTGGCCCCCAGACAAATACACGCAAAAAAAGAGGGCTCTCTCCATCCCGGAGAAGCCCTCTCATTTTATACGCCCCGTTTAATAATCAAAGTAATAAGTCCCAAACCCGCTGATGACCTCCGTCTCCCCGTAGGAACACCGCCTGGGCAGATCCGGGTTATAGGTAAGATGAACGTGCCCGTGGATAAAATACCTGGGCTTGTACCGATCCATCAAAAACCGGAACGCCTCAAACCCGGTGTGGGCCAGGTCGTTCCCGTCGTTGAGGTCATAGGCCGGGGCGTGGGTGAGCAGAATGTCAAACCCCTTGTTCCGCAGCAGGGGGATGGCCATCTTGAACACCCGGCGCTTCATCTGGCTCTGGGTGTACTGATGCTCCCCGTGCTGCTTGTACCGCATGGACCCCCCCAGACCCAGTATCCGCAGGCCCTTGCAGGTGTGGATGCGGTTCTCCACGCAGATACAGCCCCCGGGGGGATTCCTCTGGTACTTGTCGTCGTGGTTGCCGTGGACGTAAAGCAGGGGGGCGTGGCAGAAGGTCACCAGAAAGGAGAGGTATTCCGGGTCCAGGTCCCCGCAGGAGAGGATGAGGTCCACCCCCTCCAGCCGGCGGCGGTCAAAATGGTCCCACAGGGCCGGGGACTCCTCGTCGGAGATCACCAGGATACGCATGGTCTCGCTCCCCCTTTCCTTAGAAGCTGTATTCACAGCCGTGTGACGCCATCTGGCCGGGTCTTTTCCCGCCCTGCGGCGTTACAAAAACTTGTAAGCCATCAAGGCTGGACTGCGTTTTTGTGCCTTGCAGGACGGGAAAATCCCTCGCCCAGCTGGCATCCCCCGGCTTTGAATCCAGCTTCTGCCTTACTTCAAAAGCACGGCGTCCTCATCCCTCTGCTCCTCGGGCTGGGCGGCGAGCCGCCCGGCCATCTCCATGGCCGCCCCGGTGACCGTTTGCAGCAGCTTCTTCACCGGGGGCTGGGGCCTGGGGATCTGAGCCACCGCCATGAGCTCGACACGGAGGCGGGAGAGGGTGGTCTTTAACGCCGGGGCGGTGCAGTCCCGAAGGAGGGAGTAGCCGCAGAGGGTGATGAGCATCACCAGGGCGTCCCCGGGGGTGACCTTCCGGTCCAGCAGCTCCCGGGCGGTCTTGGCGTCGTAGACCTCCAGAAAGCGGTGGTAGACCAGGAAGAAGTCCTGGAGCTCCTCCCGGGTCCAGGGCTCCTTGGGCCCCTTTCCCAGCAGGGATTGGAGCCGGGCGAAGCGGCCCGTCTCGGTGAACCACAGGTAGTTTATCCCGGTGAGGTCGTAGAAATCCAGGTATTCCTGATAGATCCGGACAGCAAGGCTCCCGTCCTCCGGGGGGAGGATACGGGTGACCATGGCGGGGACGGTGGCCGCCCCGAAATACCGCAGGACGCTGACCCGCTTGTGCCCCTCCTGGACGTAGAAGTCGTGGAGGTACTCGTAGACCTTGATGGGGTCGTTGATCCCCTCCCCCAGGTGGGCGGCGCAGAGGGCGGTCCACTTGGCGGCCAGCTCCGAGTCGGCCCCCAGGAGGGGGTAGAAACCAGGGGAAAAGGCCCGCTGCCTTCCGGCGGACCGGGTCCCGATGATGAGCTGGATGGGGACGTCCACCAGGCCCAGTTCCACCTCCCCACGGGTGGTGATCCCCTCCAGCAGTTCGTCCAGGACGGGGGGATAGGGGGAAAGGCCCTTGGCCTGGCAGGCTTTGGCCTCTTTTTGGCCCAGGGCCAGGGCTTTTTCGTATTCCAAAGCGGAAGCGGCGTATGACATAGCGGCAGTTACCGGTCCTTTTCCACAGATTCCGGGTCGGCGGCCCGGGCGCAAGCCAGGGCGGTCTTAAGCAGTTCCTCCAGCTCGGGGAGGGGGCTGGCGAGGAGCATCCCTTGGGTGACGGGCTGGCGGCAGGAGAGGGCCCCGGGGGCCAGGAACCGCCGGGGGAAGAAGGCGGCGAGCCGGTCCCCCTCCAGGGCCAGGGCAAGGGGGAGGCCCTTTTTCTCCCGCAGGTCCATCAGGTGGCCCAGCACCGACTGGGCAAGGCGGGAATCATGGGGCTCCTGCCAGGCGGTAAAGACCCGGGCGGCCCGGTGGGGCTCCAGGGAGCAGGGGGCGAGGCCCAGCTTTTCCTTGTACCAGGGGGTGAGGGCGTCCGGGGCCAGGAGGTCGGCGGTGACCAGCCGGGCCTTCCCCCCGGCGGGGCGGTAGAGTTTGACCCGGGCCCAGCACCCGCTGAGGAACCGGGGGCGGCCCTTCTCGTCGGGGGTCTCCAGCTGGAAGGTGGCGTCGGAGAGCTCCACCTCCAGGCCGTGGCTCCTGCCGGTAAGGCGGTGGAAGGTCATGCAGCTGGACTCCTCCCGGATGGGGAGGAGGCGGCTGGCAAAGAGTTCCTCCCGGGGGATGCCGGCCTTGCCCTGGTAGGTGACCTCCTCCATCACCGGGGAAAGGGAAGCCAGGAGGTTGGCCCGGAGAAAGGAGTCCTGGAATTTTTTCAGGTCGGGGCGGACCAGGAAGAAGTAGTAGGCCAGGATGAGGGCCAGGACGACGAGGGCCACGGCGGGCTTCCGAAAAAGGAGCAGGGCCACGGGGGCGATGCCCATGAGGGTGCAGAAGATGGTGCTGTGCCAGGCGTTCTGGCGCTTGGCTTCGAGTTCTTGGAGAAGGGCAGTCATATCCATAGGGAGCGGGCTCCTTTTTTATGTTTTTGAGTTGGCTTTCCTACTATACCACATTTTAGAGGCGGGCGCAACCGGGGACCGGGCCCTTGTCCCCGTATGATCCATTTTGCATAACCGAATGAAAAGATGTATATTTATACTTTTGTTTTTATAAAAACTGGAGAACTATACAAAAAACCACCGCTTTGTTAAGGGATGCTCTACCAAAAATAGCCCAAAAAGGGGTTTACAAACGGAAAGTCGGGATGTATAATAATGCACAGAAAAACGCAAGAACATTCCATCCCAACCAAAGGAGGAACCCCCCATGACA
>CANOCD010000137.1 GCA_947564495.1 uncultured Angelakisella sp.
TCCTTCGGTTTTTATTGTATCACGGCGGGCTTCTTCTGGCAAGATAGAAACGGGCCTTGCAATCTGTCCAAAATTATGTTACTATTATGTACAAAAGGGGGTCATCTCATGCCACAGATCAGACCGATCACCGATCTGCGTAACACCACCGAGATTTCGGAGCTTTGCCACGCCAAAAAGGAACCGCTGTTCATCACCAAAAACGGCTATGGGGATCTGGTCATTATGAGCATCGAAGCCTATGACGAGATGCTGGAGGCGCTGAAAAGCGACATCGCCGTCTACGAGGCGGAAAAGGAACTGGCGGAGGGCGGCGCCCTGGTGGACGCCAAGGAGGCCCTGGCCGCCCTGCGGAGGAAACACTTTGGATGAGTACACCGTAAAGCTGTACCCTCGGGCACAGCGGGACCTGGACGAGATATACGCCTACATTGCCGAAAAGTTCTTGGCCCCCGGCACCGCCTTGGCTATGGTCGACACTTTGGAGGAGGCGATCCTCAGTCTGGGACAGTTCCCCGAACGGGGGCACCTTTGCCGGCGGGGCAGCTACAGCGGCAAGGGATACCGCCAGCTGCTGGTAAAAAACTACCTTATCGTCTACCGTGTCCACAAGGAGATCAGGGAGGTCCATATCGTCACCGTCCGCTACAAAGGAAACAGCTTCTTACTGCCATAGGAGGAGCCCCATGACCATCCAAGCCGTCAAGACCGCCCTGCGCCGGGCCATGGCCCAACGGGCCCGGGCGCTCTCCCCGGACTACCGGGCCAGGGCCTCCGCCGCCATCTGCCGGGAACTGCTGGCCCTGCCGGAACTGGAGGCCGCCCCTGCCGTGTTCGGCTTCTTCCCCGCCCCCCTGGAGCCGGACGTCGCCCCGGTCCTCCGGGAGCTGCTCCACCGGGGCAAGACCCTGACCCTGCCCCGGTGCGTCTCCCCGGGGGTGATGGAGGCCCGCCGGGTCCGGGACCTCTCCGCCCTGGTCCCGGGGGCCTACGGCCTGATGGAGCCCCCGGCAGACGCCCCCCTCATCCCCTGGGGGATGCTCTCCTTTGCCCTGATCCCCTGCGTCGCCGCCGGCCGCCAGGGGGGACGGCTGGGCCACGGGGGCGGGTACTACGACCGGTTCCTCGCCTGGGCCCCGGGGGACCTTGCCGCCGCCCTGGTCTGCTTCTCCGCCCTGGTGACCCAGGAGATCCCCATGGGGGAGCTGGACATCCCCGTCCCCCTGGTGGTCACCGAAGAAGGGGTCTGGCGAAAGGGGGTCCTCCGGCCATGAGAGAGGACCAGATGACCCCGGAGCAGCGTTGGGAGGAGCGGCGGCGGAAAGACCCTCTCATCCACCAGTTCGAGGGGGAGCTTCGGGAAAAGCTGGGCCTCCCCGAGGCCGACTTTCACCGGGTCCGCCACGACCGGTGGCGGTCCATCCTGGAACAGCTGGCCGACCGCTTCGCCGACCGGACCCGGGACCGGAAGCGGGGCCTCCACTGGGCCAACACCAACGGCTACAGCCCCTGGGCCATGGAGCGGCTGGCCGGTTGCTGGCACACCGACTGCCTGACCTGGTTTTACCGCCTGCCGGACCTCCTGCCGGGGGAGGAGTTCGTCTACCTTGTTCTGGAGCCGGCCGGCGGGTGGTTCTGGCTCTTTGAGGGGCGGATGGAGGCGGTCATCCGGGCCCTGGCCATTCTCAACGACACCGGCTTTTTGGGGCTGGGGTGGCCGGACTACTACCTGGCATCCCGGAAGTTTCGGTGGATCATCGGCTTTGATCACCACGACGTGGTCTCCCTGGCGGGGGAGGGCTTCCGGCTGGAGGGCTTCGATGGATTCCCTTCTCCCCCGTGATTTTTTCCTTCCCCCTGCATATCCGTCCCCGTCCCTGCCAAACCTTTCCACAAAGACTCAGGGCGTTTCCCGAAAAGCCAAAGGGTTCCGGGGCCCGCCCAGAAGGACAGAACAGGAGGCTAACCCACCATGAACATCACCGACATCCGCATCCGCAAGACCTACCACGACGCCCGTCTCAAGGCCCTGGTCTCGGTGACCATCGACGAGGACCTGGCGGTCCACGACATCAAGGTGATCCAGGGGCCGGAGCGGCTCTTTGTCGCCATGCCCAGCCGCAGGGACGAAAACGGCACCTTCCGGGACATCGCCCACCCCATCACCTCCCAGGCCAGAAAGACCCTGGAGGGGGCCATCCTGGAGGCTTACGACCGCTACCTGGAGGAACTGGACCACCAGGAGGAACCGCCTCCCCCGCCGGGGGACGAGGACGCCCCGGAGGGGCCGTGATCTCCCCCATCCCGCAGAAAAGGCCAGCCGCAGATCATAGCGGCTGGCCTTTTTCTTATTGCTCTTATTGCTTTTTCCGGTACCTGGCGTACCCCAGGGCGCTGGCCCCGGAGACCGCCACCATGGCGATGCAGAGGCCCCAGAACACCGGGGAGGCGGGGCGGTCGGCGTAGCCCCCCAGGGCGGTCTGGATGAGCATCCCCGGCAGCAGGCCCAGCATGGAGCCGATGAGATACCCCCGGTACTCGATGCCCATGGCCCCCAGGAGGATGCTCACCAGGTCCCCGGGCAGCACCCCCAGCACCCGCAGGAGGTAGGCGGTGAACACCCGGTTTTCGGTGATGATCTCCGCCGCCCGGGCGGCCTTTTTGTGGGTGCGGAGGAGGCTTTCCGCCACCTCCCGGCCGGAGACCCGCCCCACCTGGTAGGGCAGGGTGACACAGATCCAAAGCCCCAGCAGGTTGAGGGCCCAGGCCATCCACAGGGGGAAGATCACCCCGGCGGCCACATAGAGGAGGGGCAGGGGGAACACCACCGAAAGGGACTTGAGGGCGTAGCCCAGAAGGAGCAGCGCCGCCGCAGCCCAGAGGGAGGGCGGGGTGTAGTTCAGCAGGTCGTGCCAGGAGTCCAGGGAGTACCGCCGGGCCCCCAGCAGACAGGCCAGGGTGAGGGCGGCGGTGATGCCGATGGGGACGTACCGCAGCAGGCGGTCCACGGCGGGGGAGGGAGACTTCCGGGCCATGGCCTATTTCTTCCTCCGGGGGGAGCGGCTCTTCCGGGGCGGGGGCTCGGGGGCGGGCAGGGCCCGGACCAGCACCGCCTTGGCGGAGCCGTCCTGGCCGGAGATGGTCCAGGTCTCAAAGACCCCCAGGGAGTCCAGAAAGCGGCTGAGTTTCTTGAAGCCGTAGCTGCGGACGTCGAAATCCGGGAACCGCTTGATGAGGACGTTCCCGATGTCGCTGATGGAGGCCCAGCCGTCCTCGTCGGAGATCTCGTCGGCGATGGCCATGATCACCGCCTTCATGGCGGGCAGGGACATCCGGTCCTCCCCGGCCACCGGCGCCAGGGGGGCGGCCTCCTTGGCGGCGGGCTGCTGGGCCAGCACCTCCAGGTAGGTAAAGCGGTTGCAGGCGGCCACGAAGGGGGCGGGGGTCTTTTTCTCCCCCATGCCGATGACGAACTTCCCGGCCTCCCGCAGGCGGCTGGCCAGGCGGGTGAAGTCGCTGTCGCTGGAGACGATGCAGAAGCCCTCCACGTTGCCGGTGTAGAGGATGTCCATGGCGTCGATGATCATGGCCGAATCGGTGGCGTTCTTGCCGGTGGTGTAGCCGTACTGCTGGATGGGGGTGATGGAGTAGTCCAGCAGGACGTTCTTCCAGGAGCCCAGGGCGGGGCGGGTCCAGTCCCCGTAGATCCTCTTGTAGGTGATGGTGCCGTCGTTGCTCAGTTCGTCCAGGATGAGGCGGATATACTTGTCCGAAACGTTGTCGGCGTCGATGAGCACCGCGAATCGCCGGTCCTTTTCCATAGCTTGGGGTTCCTTCCTTTCACGGGTCGATGACCCTTTCCTGTTTCTTCTTAAAGTGTACCTTTTTTCCGCCCGGAATACAAGGGCGGCAGGGCGGTTCCCGGAAGAATTTTTTCGTCCCCGTGAAAAAATTCCCGCTTTTTGTAGTTTTCGCCGGGGTCATCTCGTTACAAAGGGTGAGGGGCCGCAGGGCAGCAGCCCCCCGCCTGCCCAATCCAACGACAAGGAGCCTTCCCCATGAACGAACCGCTCACCCGGCTGCTGACCTTTTTCATCTGGACCTGCAGCCTGCTGATGACCGCCTATACCGCCTACTTCCTTTTCACCGCCCTTTTCTCCCTGAAGAAGCCCCGGGCCTATCCCCGCCGGGAACCCAAGGCCCGCTTTGCCGTCCTCGTCGCCGCCCGGAACGAAGAGGCGGTCATCGGCGGCCTGGCGGAGAGCCTTCTCCGGCAGGATTACCCCCGGGAACTGTACGACGTCATCGTCATCCCCAACAACTGCACCGACCACACCGCCTTGGCGGCGGCCCGGGCCGGGGCCACCGTCCTGGACTGCACCGTTCCCACCTCCACCAAGGGGGAGGTGCTGGACTTCGCCCTGGGCCGGATCTTCCGGGGGGAGAAGGAGTACGACGCCATCTGCGTCTTTGACGCCGACAACCTGGTCCACCCCGATTTCCTCCGGCGGATGAACGACGCCTGGCTGGCCGGGGCCCGGGTGGCCCAGGGCTACCGGGACAGCAAGAACCCCGCCGACACCCTCATCTCGGGGTGCTACTCCATCTACTACTGGATGGTGAACCGCTTCTACAGCCAGGCCCGGTTCAACCTGGGGCTGGGGGCCATCATCAACGGCAGCGGCTTTATGGTGTCCATGAAGCTGCTCCGGCGGCAGGGTGGCTGGAAGACCGCCACCATCACCGAGGACATCGAGTTTTCCGCCCTCTGCGCCCTTCGGGGGGAGCGGATCTGGTGGGTGCCCGAGGCGGTGACCTTTGACGAGCAGCCCCTCACCTTCGCCCAGTCCTGGAA
>CANOCD010000138.1 GCA_947564495.1 uncultured Angelakisella sp.
CGTTACCGGCCGCAGGTTGTCACTTCGAGAAAACGAAGCTAAGAAAGGGAACCTTCGCGCCCTTTCTTAGCTTCGTTGTTTTTTCCCTGCGGCCTGGTTTTTTAGGCCCGTTTTGGTTTGGTCGTTGGTTCAGTGGCCCGGTCCATACATTCGTACAGACCGCCACCGCCAGGGGTATTTCGCCCGCTGCGGCGGGCGACCAGGGGCGTCGCCCCTGGACCCTACCGCCCTTTGAAAAGGGCGGCCCTAAACTTTGCTTGGCTCGATTGCCACCTTGTGCCTATCCGCCGCCCCGCTGCCAGATAGCCGTCGCCCCGCAGGGCAGCACCAGCCCGGTGGCCTCCACCGGCAGCCCGATCTCATCCGACTCCACCACGCCCCCGGGATACCGCCGCCCCACCGTCACCCCCAGGATGTACGCCATCACCGACGGCGACAGCCCCGTGGTGTAGGAGTTCACCCCAAAGAACAGCGGCTCCTCGGTCAGCGCCCCGGCGCAAAGCTCCACCAGGTCGTGGATGTTGTCCTCCAGCTTCCAGACCTCCCCCCCGGGCCCCCGGCCATAGGAGGGCGGGTCCATGAGGATGGCGTCGTACCGGCTCCCCCGGCGGATCTCCCGCTCCACGAACTTCCGGCAGTCGTCCACGATCCACCGAACAGGCTTGTCCCCAAGGCCGGAGAGGGCCTGGTTCTCCCGGGCCCAGGCCACCATCCCCTTGCTGGCGTCCACGTGGCAGACGCTGGCCCCGGCGGCGGCGCAGGCCAGGGTGGCCCCCCCGGTGTAGGCAAAGAGGTTCAGCATCCGGACGGGCCGCCCCGCTTTACGGATGAGCTCCCCGAACAGGTCCCAGTTCACCCCCTGCTCCGGGAACAGCCCCGTGTGCTTGAACCCCGTTGGGCTGATCTTGAACCGCAGTTTATCCCGGTAGGAGATGGTCCAGAACTCCCGGACAGGATGCCGGAACTCCCACTCCCCGCCCCCTTTTTGGGAGCGGTGGTAGCAGGCGTCGGCCTTTTGCCACGCCGGGCCCTTCTCGGCCCGCCAGATGACCTGGGGGTCGGGGCGGATGAGGGTGACCTCCCCCCACCGCTCCAGCTTTTCCCCGCCCCCGGCGTCCAGGACGGCGAAGTCCCGCCAGCCGTCCGCCACCCTCACGACAGGGTCTCCCGGATGGCCTTGACGATCCGGTTGGCGATGTCGGTGATCTGGCCCTGGTCGGGGCCCTCCACCATCACCCGGATGAGGGGCTCGGTCCCCGAGGGCCGGATGAGCACCCGCCCGGCCCCGGCCAGCTCCTCTTCGCAGGCCCGGACGGCGGCGGTGATCTCCAGGCTCTCGGCCAGACCCGCCTTCATATCCACCGTGGCCTCCATGTTCACCAGCACCTGGGGCAGGATGGTGATGACCTTTGCCAGTTCGCTCAGGGGCTTGCCGGTGTCCTTCATCACCCGCATCAGCTGGATGGCCGAAAGCTGGCCGTCCCCGGTGGTCATGTGATCGGTGAGGATGATGTGCCCCGACTGCTCCCCGCCGATGTTGTACCCCTCGGCCAGCATCGTCTCCAGGACGTACCGGTCCCCCACCTTGGTGGTCTTGACGGTGACGCCGTTCTCCTTGGCGAAGTTCATAAAACCGTAGTTGCTCATCACCGTCACAACGGCGGTGTCATGGTGGAGGGCCCCCCGGGCCTTCATCTCGGTGGCGAAGATGGCGATCATCTGGTCGCCGTCCACCAGGTCCCCCTTTTCGTCCACCGCCAGGCACCGGTCGGCGTCCCCGTCAAAGGCTACCCCCAGGTGATACCCCCCGGCCTTCACCCGCTCCCGCAGGGCTTCGATGTGGGTGGAACCGCAGTCCCGGTTGACGTTCACCCCGTCGGGCTCCCGGCAGATGACCTCCGCCTCGGCCCCCAGCAGGGCCAGCAGCTCCTTGGCGGTGCGGCTGGCCGAGCCGTTGGCGCAGTCGGCCAGCACCTTGATCCCCGCCAGGGGCTTTTCCCCGGGGACCGTCCCGGCCAGATGGCGGATGTACTCCTCCGCCAGATCCTCCCCCTGGGTGTGGCGGCCGATCTCCCCCGCCTCCGCCTTGTGCATGGGGATGGCGTCGTCCAGGATCATGTCCTCGATCTCCGCCTCCTGGTCGTCGGTGAGTTTATACCCCTTTGGCCCGAAGATCTTGATGCCGTTGAACTGGAAGGGGTTGTGGCTGGCCGAGATCATCACCCCGGCGTCCATGCCGTGGGCCACGGTGAGGCAGGCCACGGCGGGGGTGGGGACCACCCCCAGGGAAACGCAGTCCGCCCCCCCGGCGCAGAGCCCCGCCGCCAAAGCGGCCTCGATCATATCCGAGGAGAGCCGGGTGTCCTTGCCGATGAACACCCGGGGCTTCTTCTCCCCCAGCCGCTCCCGCAGGACGGTGGCCAGTGCCTGCCCCACCTGGGCGCTCCGCTGGATGGAGAGGTCCCGGTTGGCCACCCCCCGGATTCCGTCGGTGCCGAATAGTCTTCCCATAGTTGTTACCTCCGTTTTCTGTTGATATGCTAGTTTATGGCAAAACCGGTTTTTTGTGCAAAAATCGGGCCGTCATCTTGCTAAAAATAAAATTTCGCCGGTGGGGAGAGCCATAATGGGCCAAATGGGCCCCATTCGCTCTGGAAGGGGAAGCTCGGCGGGCGGTCCCTCCGGGGGCCGGGCCCCCTCCAGGGGGTAGGAGGCGTTTTCCGCCGGGACCTGGGCCAGCAGCTTGGAGCGGTATCCGTAGTAATCATCCCGCTTGACGTCGATGCTCCAGGTGGCCCAGGTCTGGCTCCCGTCCTGGCCGGTGAGCAGGCAGGCCAGGGTCTTTTCCTTGGGAAGGTAGACGCAGGGGAGGGGCTCTTTCGCCTCGATCTCCGGAACCTCCAGATTTTGCCGGTTGCCGCCGCCCTCAATGGAATAGTAAGAAAGATAGGCGTGGCGGTACTCCTGGTAGAGGATGATGTCCTCGTCCCCGAAGCAGTAGCGGTATTCCCCGGGGAACCAGTGCTCCCGCCAGGAGTCCGCCCCGTAACGGGCGGTGTATGTCAAGTTGTAAAGCCGGTTTTCCCGGATGTCGTAGACCGAAAGGGCCGCCCGGCCTCCTTCATCCCGGGTGGAAAGCAGCACACGGTCCCCCGAGGGGCTGACAGCCTCCGGCACCAGGCCGTTCCAGAAGCAGGGCTCCTGGACCAGCTCCGTCCGGCCGCTTTCCGGCGAGAACCGGTAAAGGGAAAGACGGTGACCGCCGGTATTTCCCTCCGCCCCGGCCAGGGCCCCCGGATTCTCCGGGTCCTCCTGGGGCAGACAGGCCAGGGGTTCCTTCGCTAAAAAGAGCAATTCCCCGCCGGGCAGGACGGCGATGGGATAGGGCCGCTTGCCGTCAAAGGTGTAGACCGCCGCCATCTCCTGGGGCAGGGGGACATATCCCCCCGAGCCGTCGGGCATGGCGGCAAAGACCGGGGTGTAGCCCCGGAGGCTGTCCACCGGGAAGGCGGGGGCGGCTTCGACCTCCCCCAGCTGGATGGTCCCCCCGGTCGCCGGGGACCAGACCGCCTCCCGGTAAGTCGCTTCGGTTTGGACCCCGTAGCGGTGTTCCACGGTGCTGCGGATGACGAAGGAGCCGTCCTCCGTGATCTCCGCCAGCCAAGTCTCCTCAAAATAGCCCCGGCCCTTCTCCTCCCCCGGGGGAACGGGGTCCCCTGTTAGAACCAAGGGCCCGCTGGCCAGGACGGTCAACTCGTCCTTGTGGATGTCATAGGCCATGAGCTGGAAGTTGTCCTGGTCCCAGTCGTCCTCGGTGTAGTACATCACCCCGTTCCGGATCAGGTAGGGGGTGGCGGCGATGGGGATGCCACCGTTCTTTCCAGGCCAGCGGGCAAGAAGTTTCCCGGTCTCCACATCCCAGGTGACCCACTCCTGGTCCTCCTCGGTCTTGTAGATGTAGCCCAGCACGGCGTTTTCCTCCGCCCACCAGATGCAGCTGGCGCTCCAAGAGCCCTCCTGTTCCCCCACAGGAGACGCCAGCTCCAAAAACCGGGCGGTCACCTTGCCGTCCGCCCCGATGTCATAAAGGTGGAGGTGTTCCTTCCCCGGCGTTTCCTCATCGCAGATGTCCTGGTACAAAAAAGTATCTTCGTTTATAAAGCGGTAGGTGCAGGAGCCGTACCCCGGGAACCAGTGGGCATCCTTCCAGCTTCCATAGGGTCCCTCCATGGTCCGCTCCAGATTCACCAGCCGGTCCTCCTTGATGTCGTAGAGGGAAAGGGCCACCACCCGGCGGCTGGGCGCCCCGTCCCAGCTGGAGAGCAGCACCCGATTCCCCGAAGGGCTGACGCTCTCCACCTCCCGGCCATTCCAGAACTCCGCCTCCCGCACCGTCCGGATGGTCCCGCTCCCCGGCTCCATGGCGTAGAGGGTCAGCCGGTGCCCCGGGGTGTAGTACCCATCCGCCCCGGCCAGGGCGTCGGGCAGTTCCGGTTCCTCGGGGGCAGGCTCCGCCTCCCCGGAGGATGGCTCCGCCGGGGGCTCCGGCTGGCTTTCCGGGGCGGACTGGCCGACGCTCTCGGTCGGCGGAGGCGCAGGGCTTTCCGGCGTGGCGGCACAGCCCGCCGCAAGGCAGAGGACTAACAGCAGGGGCAAAAGTTTCTTCTTGAACATTGCAACTTCTCCTTTCCCTCCCGCAAAGCGGACAACAAAACCAACCGTTTCCCAACGCTTTGATAGGAACGAGGCCACCCCTCCAACCCCGGCCCGCAGGCCGCTTGCCCGAAGGGCTCGATTTCCTCCGCAGAGGA
>CANOCD010000139.1 GCA_947564495.1 uncultured Angelakisella sp.
GCGGTCCGCCGGGCATTTCTGCTGAACGGTTTCTGCGCCGTCCCCTACTGACACGACGTGGCGGCGGGGGCTGTACTGGCGGCTTGGCTAGGCGTTTCCACCTGGATTTGCGTGGGCGTTAGCGGCCTCCTTCCGGTTGGCCGATAGGGAATCCCCGCCTGCGGGCGGGGATGAGCCCTTCGGGCAATGCCGCTGCGGCGGCCGGGTTGGAGACGGTTTTGGTGCCTCCGGCGGAATCAAGCGGCCTGCGGGCCGTGGGAAGGAACGTTTTTGGTGCCTCCGGCGGAGCCCTTCGGGCAAGCGGCCTGCGGGCCGGGGAACTGTTTTTTCTGAATTTTTACAAAGAGGCCATTCTCTTTTTACCGTTACCCTGTATCATCTCTATCTAGGAGGGAGCTCCATGTTTGAGGACAAACAGCGCATCATCCAGGAATTTGTGCCTGGCAAACAGGTCACCTTGGCCCACCTTATCGCCAATCCCGACCGGGACCTTTACAAAAAGCTGGGGGTGGTGGGGGGCATCCGGGAGGCTTTGGGGATCATGACCATCACCCCCAGCGAGGCCGCCATCATCGGGGCCGACGTGGCCACCAAGGCCGCCGAGGTGGAGCTGGTTTTTGTGGACCGGTTCTCCGGCTCCCTCATCATCACCGGGGACGTGGCCAGCGTGGAGGCTTCCCTTCGGGCGGTGCTGGACGTGCTGGAGCACACCCTCCAGTTCACCCCAACCGCCATCACCCGGACCTAGGAGGGGTATCGTGAAAAAGATCATGCTCATGGGCCGGGTGGCCTGCGGCAAGACCACCCTCTGCCAGTACCTCCTGGGGGAGGAGCTGACCTACAAAAAGACCCAGACCATCCAGATCCTGGGGGACGCCATCGACACCCCCGGGGAGTATGTGGAAAACCGGGCTTTGATGCGGGGCCTCACCGTCACGGCGGTGGACGCCGACGCCGTGCTCTTTTTGCAGGACTGCACCGACCCGGAGAGCCGCTTTTCCCCCGGACAGGCCGCCATGTACGGCCGCCCGGTCATCGGGGTGGTCACCAAGATCGACCTGGCCCCCTCCCCCCAGGCTTTGGAGGACGGCAGGACCCTTCTGGAGATGGCCGGGGCCGACCCGGTGTTCTGCATCTCCTCCTACACCGGGGAGGGGGTCCAGGCCCTGGCCGACTACCTGGAGGCCCTCCCCCCGGCGGACTAGCCTTTGGTGAAAAGGGAGAAAATCCCAGGCATTTATTGAACAAGATAAATAAATATCACACTTTCGTTAAAATCCCGGCTTTACAAATCCCGATTTTTATGCTATATTAACATTAGGGAGTTTGTGCCTTTCCATAATATGGTTTACGCCGCCCCCCTGGGACGGATAAACAAATACACGTCAGCAAAGACCGAGTGAACGAAAGAAAAGAGGAAACCAACATGAAGAAATTCCGCGCATCCAAGTTCCTGGCCCTGGCCCTGGCCCTGGTGATGGTCCTGGCTGTCGCCGGCTGCGGCGGCAGCAACGGCGGAAACAGCACCCCTCCCGCCAACAACAGCACCCCCGCCAGCACCGGCGGCGACGCCCCCGCCACCCCTGCCGATGACGGCGCTCTGGACCTGAACTCCCTCACTGTTGACCAGCTCATCGAGGGCGCCAAGAAGGAAGGCCAGGTCGTCTCCGTCGGTATGCCCGACGAGTGGGCCGACTGGGGTTCCCTGTGGAACAACGTCACCTCGAACTACGGCCTCACCCACAACGACACCGACATGAGCTCCTCCGAGGAGCTCCAGATGTTCAAGACCGAGGGCAAGAACGGCACCAAGGACATGGGCGACGTGGGCTACGGCTTCGTCGGCCAGGCCGTCTCCGAGGACCTGGTCCAGGGCTACAAGACCTCCTATTGGGACGCTGTTCCCGACTGGGCCAAGGGTGAAGACGGCAAGTGGATGGTGGCCTACACCGGCGCCACCACCTTCCTGGTGAACACCGATCAGGTCAAGGACATCCCCACCTCCTGGGCGGACATCAAGAACGGCGACTACAAAGTCGCCCTTGGACCCCTCAGCGGCGGTAACGCCCAGGGCGCCTTCATCGCCTCCAACTACGCCTTTGGCGGCGACATGGAGAACATCCAGCCCGGCATCGACTTCTGGACCGAGATGGCCAACGCCGGCCGCATCAACACCCTGGACATCACCCAGGCCAACTTCGAGTCCGGCGAGATCGCCGTGGGCGTGGTCTGGAGCTTCCAGGGCATCCCCTACAGCAAGAACATCAGCCAGTACAAGATGACCGCTGTTGTCCCCTCTGACGGCGCCCTCCAGAACGGCTACGCCTCGGTCATCAACAAGTACGCCCCTCATCCCCACGCCGCCGCCCTGACCCGTGAGGTCATGTTCAGCGACGAGGGCCAGACCTACCTGGCCCTGGCCGGCGCCATCCCCACCCGGACCGACTTTAAGATCGCCGCCGAGCACGCCGACAAGGTCCTGGATATGAGCACCGTGGAAAAGGCCATCGTCATCACCGACGCCGACGCCTACTCCGCCGCCTGCGAAAACGCCAAGACCCGCTGGGAAGAGGAGATCGCTCCTCTGCTGGTCCAGTAATTCCCTACCACAGACCCGCTGAAGCGGCGGGGTGATCCATTCGCATCATGGTCCGCCGGGAGCCTCCGGCTCTGCGGCGGCGCGAAGGGGGGACCCCTGGGGTCCCCCCTTTCTGTATCCCTAAAGGGAAGGAGCGTGCCCTTCTTGGCAAAGACCATTCTCGTCCTGCTGGACGCCTGCCGCTGGGACATCTGCGGCGAAAACGCCGGCTACCTGGAACACCTCATCGACACCCGCCAGGGGGCCAAGTACCGGGTCCGGGGGGAGCTGCCCTCCATGTCCCGGCCCATGTACGAGACCACCTTCACCGGCCTGCCCGCCTCGGTCCACGGCATCACCGGCAACAGCGTGGTCCGGCCCAGCCGCTGCCCCAACGTCTTTTCCCTCTGCCGGGGACAGGGCCTGGTGACGGCGGCGGCGGCCTACCAGTGGATGAGCGAGCTTTACTCCCGCCCCGGCCGGTTCGAGCCCTTCCGGGACCGGTACCAGCTGGAGGGGGAGGGGAGCATCCGCCACGGCATCTTCTACTACGAGGACCACTACCCCGACTCCCACCTCTTCGGGGACGGGGAGTTCCTCCGGGAGCGGTACCACCCCGACTTCCTCCTTTTCCACTCCATGAACATCGACTACCAGGGGCACCAGAAGGGGGGCGGCAGCCCGGAGTACACCCGGGCGGTGGCCGCCGTCACCGAGCTGGCGGGCCAGCTCCTCCCGGCCTGGCTGGAGGAGGGCTGGCAGGTGGTCATCACCGCCGACCACGGCATGAACGCCATGGGCCTCCACGGGGGACCGCCCCCGGACCAGCGTGTCGTGCCCCTCTATCTATTCTCCCCCCAGGTGGTCCCGGGCCGCTTTGAGGAGCGGGAGATCTCCCAGTTGAACACCGCCCCCCTCCTCTGCCGCCTGCTGGAGGTGGAGCCCGCCCCCGGGATGCGGCGGAACATTGAGATCGCTATGACCTGCGACGAAAAAAAGGTGAACACGATATGATAAAAAGAGCCAGCAACAAGTACCTCTACCTCCTGGCGCTGGTGCCCTTTCTCGTGGTGGCCCTGCTCTATGAGATCCTGCCCCTGGCGACGGTGGTCTACAAGAGCTTCCTCCCCGACGCCGGCGGGGCCTTTACCCTGGAAAATTACCAGACCATCGCCAGCAAGCTCCTCTACCGCAAAGCTATCACCAACAGCTTAAAGATCTCCATCACCTCCGCCCTGGTGGGCATCGTCATCGCCTTTCTGGGGGCCCGGGCGGCCCACGAGCGCCCCGGCAAGATGAACCGGGCCTTCACCGCCGTGCTGAACATGGTCTCCAACTTCGCCGGCATCCCCCTGGCCTTCGCCTACATGATCCTGCTGGGGAACACCGGCCTGGTGGTGAACATCGGCAAGGAGCTGGGCATCTCCGCCCTGGCAAACTACGAGCTGTACACCATGAACGGCATGAGCCTCATCTACATCTACTTCCAGATCCCCCTTTCCACCCTGCTCCTCATCCCCGCCTTTGACGGGGTCCACAAGCAGTGGAAGGAAGCCTGCACCCTCCTGGGGGGCACCCCCGGGGTCTTTTGGCGGAAGATCGCCATCCCGGTCCTGATGCCCAGCATCCTGGCCACCTTCAGCGTCCTCTTTGCCAACGCCCTGGCGGCCTACGCCACCATCTACGCTTTGATGATGGACAACGTGGCCCTGCTCCCGGTCCAGATCGCCGGGTGCTTCACCGGTGAAGTCCGCATCCGTGCCGGCCTGGGCGGCGCCCTGTCGGTGGTGATGATGGTGCTGATGCTGCTGATGATCCTGCTGACCAACGCCATCAGCCGGCGGTTCCAGAAAGGAGGGGCCAGACGATGAAAGAAAAACGAGGCGCTCCTCTGGCGGTCATGCTCCTGGTGATGATCTACCTGCTCATCCCCCTGGCCGTCTCCATCATCTACTCCCTGTTCCGCAAATGGACCGGGGTCCTCCCCGAGGGCTTCCGGCTGGATAACTACATCTCCCTCTTTACCGACGGGGCCTTCCTGGCCTCGGTGGGGCGGTCCATCGCCATGTGCATCATCCCCATCGCCGCCACCATCGTCATCGTCCTGCTGGCCCTTTTCGTCACCACCATCTACTTCCCCAGCCTGGAAAAATATGTCCAGATCATCTGCATGATCCCTTACACCATCCAGGGCGTCATCCTGTCGGTGAGTATTTT
>CANOCD010000140.1 GCA_947564495.1 uncultured Angelakisella sp.
ATTTCTGCTGAACGGTTTCTGCGCCGTCCCCTACTGAGACGCTGTGGCGGCGGGGGCTGTACTGGCGGCTTGGCTTGGTGATTCCACTCAGATTTGCGTGGGCGTTGGCGGCCTCCTTCCGTTGGCCTTATAAGGAGATTTCCTCTGCGGAGGAAATCAAGCCCTTCGGGCAATGCCGCTGCGGCGGCGGGGTTGGAGACGGCTTTGGTGCCTCCGGCGGAATAAATCGGCCTGCGGACCGGGGTTGGGAGCGGGGAGTTATCACTCCATCCCTCTGTGAGACGCAACGGCCCGAAGGGGCCCCGGACCGCCTGCCTGCTGGCAAATCCTACAACCCGCCCCTTCCTCCACGAAATTTTTCGTAGAAAACGCTTAAAAGACTTCTTGACGAAACCGCTCTTTTATGGTACTCTTATAGAACATCCCCGGGGCGCCGGGGAGAACGATTTTTTCCGGAAAAACCCGGGCCATCGGGGCTTTCCGCCCGGAAATGAGGTTGTTCTTGTATGGCGGATATTTTTGTCCAGGACTATGGCATCGCTTTCCTTCGGGAGCTCAACTGGGTCTCCATCGTCCTGCGCCTCTCTTTGGCGATCATCTGCGGGGGGGTCATCGGCATCGAGCGGGGGCGGAAGGGGCGCACCGCCGGGTTCCGGACCCATGTCCTGGTCTGCATCGGCGCCGCCCTCACCGTGCTCACCAATCAGTATATGATGCAGTATTTCGGCGGCGGCGACCCCGCCCGGCTGGGGGCCCAGGTCATCAACGGCATCGGCTTTCTGGGGGCGGGCACCATCATCGTCACCGGGCGGCATAAGGTCAAGGGCCTCACCACCGCCGCCGGGCTGTGGGCCTGCGCCTGTATGGGACTGGCCATCGGCATCGGCTTCTACGAGGCCGCCATCGCCGCCTGCCTCCTCATCCTCTTTGTCAATTCCACCCTCCACCGGATGGACAACTACGTGGTCTCCAAGTCCAAGGTGGTGGAGATCTACGTGGAGTTCGGCACGGTGGAGGACATCAGCGGCTTCATCGGCAAGATGCGGGCCACCGACATCCGGGTGAGCGAGATCGAGATCACCAAGAACACCAATTCGGCGGATTCAGCCGTGGCGGCGGTGATGCTCCTGCGGTCCAACGTCAAACGGGACCACGCCGAGATCCTGGCCATTGCCAGCGACGTCAAAGGCGTGAAGTTCGTAGAGTATATCTGACATAAGAAAGAAGGAACGGATACCATGGCAATGAACATCGCCCACCGGGGCTTCAGCGGCAAGTACCCCGAGAACACCATGCTGGCCTTTGAAAAGGCCCTGGAGGCCGGAGCGGAGGGCATCGAGTTCGACGTCCACCTCACCAGGGACGGGCAGCTGGTCATCATCCACGACGAGCTGCTGGACCGGACCACCGACGGCGCCGGCCTGGTGGCGGACCACACCCTGGAGGAGCTGCGCCGCCTGGACGCCTCCGCCGGCTTCAAGGGGGTCTACGGGGTGAATCGCATCCCCACCCTGGAGGAATACTTCCAGCTCATCCAGGGCCGGGAGTTCTTCACCAACATCGAGCTCAAGACCGGGGTCATCTGGTACCCCGGCATCGAGGAGAAGGTGCTGGAGGTCATCGACCGGTTCGACCGGCGGAAGGACACGGTGATCTCCTCCTTCAACCACTTTTCGGTGGTGCGGATGAAGGAGCTGGCCCCGGACATCCTCTGCGGGTTCCTGGAGGAGAGCCGGATCATCGGCCCCGCCGCCTACTGCGTCAAGCACGGCATCGAGTGCTGGCACCCCCTCCTCTACGATATGACCGACGACGTGGTCCGGGAGCTGAAGTCCGCCGGCATCCGGATCAACGCCTGGACGGTGAACCGCCGGGAGGAGATGACGGCCATGCTGGAGAAGGGCGTGGACGGGGTCATCACCAACTTCCCCGACCTTTTCCTGGAGGTCCGGAAAGAATTTACCGGGAAATAACCAAAGCCGATGGCCGCCCGAGGGCGGCCATTTTGCGGGGGGAGGTATCGGGGTGAAGAAGCGGAAGCGGTCCTATTCCATGACCGGGTACTGGGTGATCCTGGTCTGCTGGTTCTTCTCTCCCCTGGTCCTTTCTATGGGCTTCGGGGTCGTCCTCCCCGGCGGGGCCCTGGAGGCGCTTATCGGGCTTTACTGGGTGTTCGTTATGGTGACGGCTATCTGCAAGCAGACCTCCGCCAAATGGTACTTGGAAAAGAACCATCCTTACGAGGCCAGGGTGGCGAAGCTGCGGTATATTCCTTCCGCTTGGCCGCCCCCTGTCAGGGGACAGGAGCCTTTCTGGGACTACTTCCGGCGGAACCCGCCCCCGGGGGACGAGGAGTGGCTGAAGATGCAGAAACAGCTGGACCAGTTCCTTATTTATATTGCGGTGTCCTTTGGGGCGGTGGGGGCCTTTGGCTTTTTGTACCTTATTTTGGGGGTCGCCGGTATGGCCTGCCCCTTGCCGTCCCCATGCTGACTTGCGGTCTTACACTATCCAAATCCAAATACCACTTTCCCGAACGAAAGGAGTCCTTGCCATGTCAGTCCCCACCCCCATCCTGGCCTCCCAGTCCCCCCGGCGCAAGGAGCTGCTGGGGCTCATCCTTCCCGCTTTTTCGGTCCAGGTATCCGACGCCGACGAGACCCTGGCCCCGGACACCCCCCCGGAGGAGGCGGTCCGCCAGCTGGCTTTGCGAAAGGCCGAGGCGGTGCTCTCCCTCCAGCGGGACCTCGGGGAGGTGGTGGTCATCGGGTCGGACACGGTGGTGGCCATCGACGGGAAGATCCTGGGCAAGCCCCGTGACCGGGAGGAGTGCCTGGAGATGCTCCGGACTTTGTCCGGGCGGGAGCACGTGGTCCACACCGGAGTGGCCCTCCTCCGGGGCGGGGAGCGGCGGGTCTTTGCCGAGACCGCCCGGGTGGAGTTCTGGCCCCTCACCCAGGCGGAGATGGCTTGGTACGCCGCCACCCCGGAGCCCTACGACAAGGCCGGGGGGTACGGGGTCCAGGGTCACGGGGCGGTGCTGGTCAAGGCCATCCGGGGGGATTACTTCACCGTCATGGGGCTGCCGGTCTCCCGGCTCTGGCGGGAGCTGCGCCGGGCCGCCCCGGAACTCTTTGCCTTTTGACCCCGGGGGCTGGAAGCAGCTGGAAAACTCCCGGGGGATTGGGCACTATCCACCCTTTTCCCAAAAAAAGCAGCGTTTTTTTGGGGGCTCCTGTCTTGAAAAATGGAACCTTTGGGTGTATCATAAGACACGTATGCAAAGGTCGGGAAAGGGGGTCCCCTTTCCCTGCCTGTGTGGAAGGAGGGATGAAACGGAATGAGCAAAAGCAACAGCGTCTTGGAGCGGCTGGTGGAGCTGGACCGAAGGGCCTGCGCCATGGTGGAGGACGCCCAGGAGGCGTTGGAGGACACCCTGGCCAACACCGACCGGGACATGGAACGGTTCCGGGAGGAGTACACCCAGAAGGCGGTCCATCGCATCGGCGTCGTCCGGGACGAGGAGGGCAAAGCCTCCCAGGCGGAGCTGGAGGACATCGCCCGGCGGTATCAGTCCCTGATGGAGGGGCTGGAACGGACCTACCAGGAGCGCCACGCCCAGTGGGAGGAGGAGATCTTCCAGCGGTGCGTTGAAAAGTAGACCTGGGGGCAGATCATAACGGAAAGGAGCGTCGAAGGGATGCTCAAATCCTTCTCCAATAAGGCGATCGCCACCAAGGCCCGGGCCATGTACGGGGAGCGGATCACCGCCGCCGACTACGAGGAGCTTGTCAAGAAGCGGTCGGTGGGGGAGGCTGCGGCCTACCTGCGGGACAACACCCACTACCGGGAGGTGCTGGCCCAGGCGGACCCCGCCGCCATCCACCGGGGGCAGCTGGAGCACCTGCTGCGGAGCCTGCGGTACATCCAGTACCGGCGGCTCATCGCCTTCGACTTTGGGCAGCAGGACCTGTACCAGTACATCTATTCCTGGGACGAGAGCCGGCAGCTGGTGGCCTTCCTCCGCTACCTGGGCAGCAAGCATGGGGAACAGGGCGGGGAGCCCTACCAGTCCCGGTACGACCGGCGGCTGGCGGAACACGCCAGCTACGACCTGGAACGAATGGTGACCCTGAAAAGCTACCAGGAGCTCGTCGACTTCTTCGGCGGCAGCGACTATGGCCGCATCCTCCGGCGGTTCCCCCCCGACGCCGACGGCCAGCTGGACCTTGGGGGCCTGGAGCGGGCCATCTCCGCCCAATACTACCAGCGGCAGCTGGACATCGTGGACAAGGAGCTGGGGGGCGGGGCCAGGGAGGCCATGCGCCAGGTCTTTTACCGGCGGGTGGATAACCAGAACCTCTCCCAGGCTTACCGTCTCAAGCGGTTCTTCCACAGCGACCCGGGGTTCATCAAGGAAAGCCTACTGCCCTTTGACACCCCCCTGACCAAGACCATCCACCAGATGGCCGAGGCGGAGAACATGACCGCCGTCCACGCCATCCTGGACAAGGCGAAACTTACCCAGGGGGGCAGCCCGGAGGACACCGACTTCATCGAGACGGCGGTGCAGCGCATCCGGGCCAAACAGAGCAAAAAGGACCTGCGGAACTCCGGCGACCCGCCGGTGGTGCTCCACGCCTACATCACCCAGCTGGAGATCGAGCTGGGGAACGTCATCAACGTCATCGAGTCGGTGCGCTACGGCCTGCCCCCGGAGGAGATCCGCTCGATGCTTGTCCTGTGACGGAAATTCCGCAAAAGAAATGTCATACGAAAAAGCAATTAAAAT
>CANOCD010000141.1 GCA_947564495.1 uncultured Angelakisella sp.
GATCTTGAGGCAGCTTCGTCCGGGGGATGCTCATGGACGCCAGACCTAAGAACTTCTCCGACCTCCTGCAAATTTCCGGCCTTTCCCACGGCAACGACGTGTGGCTGGGCAACGCCAAGGACCTCATCACCTCGGGGACCTGCACCATCTCCGACGTCATCGGGACCCGGGACAGCATCATGACCACCCTGTACATCCGGTACAAGATGGAGCCCAAGCTGGCCTTTAAGATCATGGAGATCACCCGAAAGGGGAAGGCCCCCATGCTCCTCACCGAGGAGATGAAGCAGGATATGCGGGACCACGGGGTGCCGGAGTGGTACATCAACAGCTGCCTCAAGATCAAGTAGATGTTCCCCAAGGCCCAGGCCGCCGCCTACGTCATCTCGGCCATCCGCCTGGGGTGGTACAAGGTGTACTACCCCAAGGAGTTCTACGCCGTCCTCTACACCATCCGGGGGGAGGACTTCGACGCCCTGGCCGCCATGAAGGGCCGGGGGTTCGTCAAGACCCGCATCGACACCCTCTACGCCAAGGGGCTGGACCGCACCGCCAAGGAGGACAGCCAGCTGGAAATGTACCAGATCGTTTACGAGATGCTGAAACGGGGCATCCAGCTGCTGCCGGTGGACCTCTACCGCTCCGACGCCACCATGTACCGCATCGAGGACGGCAAGATCCGCCTGCCCTTCGCCAGCCTCAAAGGGTTGGGGGCCTCCGCCGCCCAGCCCCTGGCCAAGGCGGGGAAGGAGGGGCCCTACCTTTCGGTGGATGAGATCTCCGCCCGGGCCGGGGCCACCAAGGCGGTCATCGAGGTGCTGCGGGAGGCCGGCGCCCTGGAGGGCCTGCCGGAACACAGCCAGATGTCCCTGTTTGGATAAAAAGAAACCCCTCGGCCTGGCCGGGGGGTCCTTTTTACGGCTCGTCCGGGGTGACCGGGATCTTGCCGTTTTCCTGCTCGTATTTGGCGACCCGCCTTTTCAGATACTGCTCGATCTCCTTGTTGGCGGAACGGCCTTCTCCCTCTGCAATGTACCGGAACTTTTTGAACAGCAGCCGGTCCACCCGAAGGGTGTACCGCAAAAGTTTGTCCTCCATTTCTGCACCACCTTTCCTTTTGTCATTTGACAGGCAGCCTTGCCAAAACCTCCTTGACCACTGCCCGCCCCCCGGCGCTGCCATCCGCCGCCCAGGAAAGGTCGGTGTCCCAGGGGACGGTGTAGGGGCCACAGGGGGTGGCCCGCAGCTTCAGCAGGATGTCCCGGCGCAAGACGAACTCCTTCTCCCGTTCTTCTTCACTGAGCCATTGGATGCACCCCAGGAGATAGCTGTCCGTAAGGGCCTCCCAGCCGGAAAACCTTTGCTGGATGACCCCGCCCGCCCGGGAAAATTCCAGGTCCAGGGTCTTTCGGCTGATGTATCCCGCTAAATACATCATCCCCAGGAGCTGGGTGGCCCGGCAGAGGTCCCACCCGGCGTAGGTGTCGTCCAGCAGCTCCGGCTCCTCGGCCCACTCCTCAATGAGCTTCTCCACGACACGGATGCCGTCCTTCCTGCCACGGATGCCCCACTGCTCCCGGAGGGACCGCTTGGTCATCCAGACCCGCCACAGGGAACGGTGGCCTCCGGTGATCAGAGGCCAGCCCTCCAGGGCGGGGAAGGAGGCGGCCCAGAGGGCGAAGGTGGAGGCGCACCAGCATTCCAGGTCGTTTCGGGGGAGAAGGGGGTCCCTGCTGCTCCAGAATACCGGCGCCGCCTGTCCCAGCAGGACCCGGAGGAGGGAACAGGCAAGGAAGGTCACAGCAAAGAGGAGGGCCACAACGCCACGGCTGATGTCGTACTGGAAGTCCTCCTCGCTGAGGACCGGCTGGTGATCCCCGTACATATCCACATAGCGGCTGGAAAAGCGCAGGGGATAGTCCTCCCCGAACTGTTCCGTGTAGTAGCCGGCGTCCTCGCCGTTGGCAACGGCGTCGGCGATGCCGGCCACCAGCTCGGGCGTTTCCCCCGGCCACTCCCGCCAGCAGCCCACCGGCAGGCGGTAACGGCCCTTCTCCTCCAGACCGGTGACAGCCTGGAGGTTGACACGGGCGTAGACCAGCTCCCCGCTGGGCAGCATCAGGTAGTGGTAGACGGTGCCGTCCTCGGCGGTAAAGTGGTCATAGTTCAATACCGATCCCACTGTCTCGATGGTGAAGCGATCCAGCCGGTCCAGGTCGTCGAGGGACTGTGCCGCCGGAACATCCGCCCCGGCGGCGGTCCCCACCGAACCGGCGGGGAGGGTGTGCTCCTCCAGGTATTGCTGGTAGGCGGCGGGGGCAAGAAAGGACTGGAGCAGCCGGGTCAGGACCATGGTGAGAAGGAGCGAGACAAGGGCGGCGTGCCAGATGCCGGTGGAAAAGCCGTATTTGTTCCGGGTAGGGATGCGAAAGCTCGCCATGGGGAAACCTCCTTTTCTATCGTCGGACGAACTGCTTGGACAAGACCTCCCTGACCACCGCCCGCTCCCCGGCGCTGCCGTCCCCCGCCCAGGCAAGGTCGGTGTACCAGGGGACCAGGTAGGGGCTGTAGGGCTGGTCCTTCATCTGGAGGACGGTCTCCCGGCGGCAGGCCAGCTTCCGCTGGATGGCCGGGTCCTTCCTGTCGGCCAGGGCCTGGGAATACTCCCGCTCTTCGTTGTCCAGAAAGTCCTCCCAGGAGGAGAAGCGCCGCTGGAGGACCCGCCCCGTCCGGCTCAGCTCTCGGTCCAGCTCGTTTCGTTCCACAAGCCCCAGGAGGTACATAGCCTCCAGGAGCCGGATGGCCAGGCAGAGGTCCCAGCCGCCCCGATCGGTCTCCAGGGCGCCGGACCAGCGGTCGGTGAGCTCCCGGACGGTCCGGATGCCCTGGTCGCCGTCGGAGATCCCCAGGTTGGCCAGCAGGTTCCGGCAGAGCTCCTTGGTCTCCCGGTCCCGGTGGCCCCCGGTGAACAGGGGCCAGCCCTCCCACTGGGGGCGGGGGAAGTGGCTGGCGGAAAGGGCGGCGCACCAGCACTCCAGGTCGTTCCGGGGAAGGAGGGGGTCCAGCTTCTCCAAAAAGGCGGGGGCAAAGCGTCCCCGGTGTATCCCCGCCAGGCGGTGGAGAAGAAGGACCCCGAAAAAGACCAGGGGGGCGGCGGCGCCGGCCCAAAGGCGGCTGAATTGAGGCTCCTCCAAGGGGCCCCGCCCGCCGTCCATATCCACATAGCGGCCGGTCTCCACCTCCCCGGAGAGGGCGGCGACGGCAGGGGGGACCTCCCCTTTGGGCCACTCCCGCCACCGGCCCACCGGCAGGCGGTAATAGCCT
This sequence comes from uncultured Angelakisella sp., assembly GCA_947564495.1. GTDB lineage: Bacteria > Bacillota > Clostridia > Oscillospirales > Ruminococcaceae > Angelakisella. The sequence goes on from CANOCD010000141.1 coordinate 3,325, forward strand.
ACCGTCCCCATCTCCTGGATGGCCTTCCGGTTGATCCGGAGGACCACCCGCTCCCCGCTGGGGAGGGCAAGAAGGTGGTAGACGACGCCGTTATCGGTGACGGTGTCCTGGTTCAGCGCCGTCCCGGTGGTGATGAGGGTGAAGCGGTCGTTCTGCTCCATATCGGCGATGGACTGGGCCACCGGGGTTTTCCAGGAGGCTTCGCTCCCGGGGCCGCCCTCCTCCAAAGCCTCCGCCCCGTAAAGGAGGCGGTAGACAAGGGGGCCGATCCAGAGCCCCGCCGCCAGGGAGAGGAGCAGGGTCAGGGCCGTCGCCCAGGCCAAGCTTTGGAACAGGCAGTCCCGGAATCCGTAGACGTTCCGGTTGGATACACGATAGCGGGCCATGTCAAACCTCCTCCAGGGAAAAGGGCAGCTCCTTCACCTGGAAGCTCCTGCCCCGGAGGTATTCCAGGTGTTCCGCCGGGGTGGGGAAGTCAAAAGAAAGGCGGTAGGCGCAGAGAGCCTGGTACCGGTAGGGGAGCCCCCGGTTCTGCCGGTTCTGGCCGTACTTGGTGTCCCCCGCCAGGGGGTGCCCCAGGTGGGCCATATGGGCCCGGATCTGGTGGGTCCGCCCGGTGTGCAGGGTCACCTCCAGCAGGCTGAGGCCGTTTTTGGACCCGAGCACCTGGTACTCGGTGAGGATGGTCCGCCCCCCGGGGACAGGCTGGTCAAAGACCTCCACCTGGTTCTTGGCGGCGTCCTTCCGGAGGAAGGCTTTCCGGGTGGCATGGGGCGGGGAAGGGGTGCCGAACACCAGGCAGCGGTACTGCTTGGTGATCTCCCGGTCCCTGATCTTCTGGTTCAGCACCCGGAGGGTGGGGGCGTTTTTGGCGCAGAGGACCAGGCCGCAGGTGTTCCGGTCGATGCGGTTGCAGAGGGCGGGGGTGAAGGAGTTCTCCCGCCTGGGGTCGTACTGCCCCGTCCCGGCCAGATATTTGAGGACACGGTTGATGAGGGTGTCCACCTGGCCCTCGTTGTCCACATGGACCACCAGCCCGGCGGGCTTGTCCACCAGGAGGAGGTTTTCGTCCTCGTAGACGATCTCCAGCCCGTCCCGGGCGGAGAGAAAGGCGTCCTCCTGGCCGTCCCTGGCGAAAAACTCGTCGTTGATGTAGAGCTCCACCAGGTCCCCCGGGGCCAGCCGGTAGGAGCCCTCGCTCCGCTTGCGGTTCACCTTGATCCGCTTGAGGCGGAGGTACTTTTGCAGCAGGCTTTGGGGCAGAAGGGGGACCGCCTTGGCCAGGAACCGGTCCAGCCGCTGGCCGCAGTCGTTTTCCCCGATGGTGTAGCTACGCATCCCGTTCCCTCCTTTGGAGCCGGTACAGATCTCTGTATAAAAAGAAAGACCGGATAAAGATCCGGCCAGGCGCTTTGTTTCGGTGCTTCGGATGCCTTGCCCGCAGGTTTCGGGAAAAGCAAGGG
>CANOCD010000142.1 GCA_947564495.1 uncultured Angelakisella sp.
GAGATAGAGAGCGGCCATATCATCGGACTGCTCGGCCCCAACGGCAGCGGAAAGAGGTTGCCACAAAACCTGTCCAAAAATTTCGGTTGGAAAACCCTATGTCCTTTAATGTAAGCATTTCGTGATCTCTCCTACAAACCTGCAATTTCGAGAGAAGCGCAAAACAACTGCACGACGGGAACCAGCCCCTCCAGGTCCTCTTCGGTGAACCGCCCGGGGACCGGGCTGTCCAGGTCCAGGACGCCAATGACCGCCCCGTCCCGGGAGAGAAGGGGGATGACCAGCTCCGACCGGGAGGCCCCGTCACAGGCAATGTGCCCGGGAAAGGCGTGGACATCGGGGACCAGCTGGGCTGTTTTCTCTTTGGCGGCGGTGCCGCAGACCCCCTTCCCCCAGGGGATGCGGACGCAGGCGGGCTTGCCCTGGAAGGGCCCCAGCACCAGCTCCTCCCCCACAGTCCGGTAAAAGCCCGCCCAGTTCAGTTCGGGCAGGGCCTGCCACAGCAGGGCGGAGAGGTTGGCCATGTTGGCGACAGGGTCGGACTCCCCCTCCAGAAGGGCGGCGGCCTGGTCCCGGAGCAGGGGGTACAGCTCCTTTTTCTCCCGGGGCCAGGAAAATTCCTGGTACATCACAGCACCACCTTTTCCCGGACCTCATCCAGGAAGTTCAGCACAGTAGCATTAAAGGCTTCGCTCTCCTTGGAGGCGATGAAGTGGTCCCCGGGCATGATAACCAGCCGGCTGCCAGGGATGCTCTGGTGGATGAGCCGGGTGTGCTCCTCCACGATGATGTCCTGGGTCCCCGCCATCACCAGGGTGGGGACAGCGATGGCGGAAAGGCTTTTTGCCGGGATGTTGGGGTGGTTGACGATCAGGTTGAGCAGCTCCAGCTTGGGCCGGGCCGAGGGGACGAATTTCGCCTTGATCCTGTGGAGCCGGTAGTTCCAGACCACCGGCTTCTGGAAGGAGGGCGCCATCCCCGAGGGGTCCAGGTTGGCCCCGTCCAGGATGAGGCTTTTCAGGTACTGGGGGCAGGCCAGGGCGAAGGTGATGGCGATGTTTCCCCCGTCGCTGAACCCCAGGAGGTGGACCTTGGCCAGGCCCCGCTGGTCCAGAAACTCCCGGAGGTCCCGGGCGAAGGTCTCAAAGACGAAGGGGGCGGTCCCCCGGGGGGACTTGCCGTGGCCCCGGGTATCCACCGCCAGGACCCGGTAGCCCCGGGCGGCGAACCAGTCCACCTGGTTCACAAAGTAGGAGGTGTTCTCCCCGTTGCCGTGGAGGAGGACCAGGGGTTCCCCCGAGCCGGTCTCCTCCCAGTGAAGCTGGATGCTGTCGTAGTTTTCCATTGTCATTCTCCTTTTCTTTGATAAGACCCGGCAGGTTCAGATCCCCTCATTTTTGAACCGCTCCCGCAGGGCCGCCTGTTCTTCTTCGGCGGGGCGCCAACCGTACCGCTTTAGGTCCACCGTCAGGCCGGGGCTTACGGCCACCCCTTCGGCCTCCAGGCTGAGGCGCTGGAAGTCGGGTGTGAGAAAACTTTTGGCCCCGCTGAGGTATCCCTGGCTGTTCACCACCCGCCAGGCGGGGACCTCTCCCCCGCCGCCCCGGCTGAGGACGTTCCCCACCTGGCGGGGGCACCGGGGCCTTTCGCAGAGGAGGGCGATCTGGCCGTAGGTGGCCACCCGCCCCCGGGGGATGGCCCGGCAGACCATCCCCACCCGTTTTGCAAAGTTTACGGCCACCGGAGCATCACCTCCCGGGCCAGGCAGAGGAGGAGGATGTGCAGGGGGTAGAAGGCGTAGAAGAAATACTTGGGAAGGCTCCTCCCCCGCTCCCCGTTGTAGAGGCGGATGGGGATGAAGGCCAGGGGGGCGGTGACCTCCCAGGAGAGGGCCACGCAGCCCGCCACCGTCTGGAGGACCTTCCGGTCCCGGAGCAGGTAGAGCAGGACGATGAGGGCCACCCCGAAGCCCCCGTAATCCACCCGGAGCAGTTCCCCCAGGCCGATGCAGCCCAGGGCCAGGAGGAACCCCGGGAGGCTCCGGTCCCCGAACCGCCGGAGGCAGGTCATGGCCAGCAGGCCCAGGAGGAGGGTGAAGAAGATGTTCTGGGCGTAGGGGTCGTACCAGTATTCGGCGAAGGCCAGGTCGAAGGGGACCTCGGACAGGAGGGCGAACACCCCCAGACGGAGGAAATACTTCCGGAGGTTTTTGGTGTGGAGGAAGCCCTCCACCAGGAGGAAACAGAAGATGGGGAAGGATACCCGGCCGATGGCCCGGAGGATGTCGTCGGCAGTGCGGATGACCTCCAGGGCGGAGCTGTTGAAGAAGTAGTCGATGGTGGTCCCGGCGGCGTCATCCAGGATGATCCAGATGGCGGTGGACTCCAGGATGGCCGCCCCGATGTGGTCCAGGAACATGGTGACCACGGCGATGAGCTTTAAGGCGGTCCCGGTGAGGCCCCGGCGGGGGGCGGCAAGGGTGTCGGACATAGGCGTCTCCTTTCGTTGGGGCAGGGGATCAGCCCCGGGAATAGAGGTCCCCCAGCATCCGCTGGGTCTCCTGGCGGCGGCGGGCGGTGGCGGCCCGGTCCACCTGCCAGCTCCCCCCGGGGAGAAGGTCCAGGCAGTCCCCCTCCCGGCAGCCCCCGGGGAGGAACACCTTGGGGAGCTTGCGGAAGCTCCCGTCCTCCTCCTCGCAGACGGCGTATTCCCCTTCAAAACGGTCGATGATGAGCATAACGAACCCTCCTTTATGGTTCCGGCTGGACCAGGTCGAAGCTCCCGTTGTCCTTTCGTATCACCTGGCCCTGTTCGGTATAGATGACTAAGCCCTCCCCGTCGGTCTCGATGACGATGGTCCCCAGCAGGTCGGTCCGCAGGCAGGTGACTTCCGCCTGCCAAAGGCGCTGAATGGTGTCCCGGTGGGGGTGGCCGTAGTCGTTGTCCAGCCCTACCGAGATGGTGGCGTACTCCGGGGCCACGGCGTCCAGGAACTCCTGGGTCACGCCGGTGCTGCTGCCGTGGTGGGGGATGGAGTAGACGTCGGCGGAAAGCTCGGCGCCGCTGGCCAGGATGGCGGCTTCGCTCTTTTTCTCGGCGTCCCCGGTGAAAAGGAAGGCCCGGTTTCCGTAGACCAGCCGTTCCACAAGGGAGTTGTTGTTCAGGTCGTCGTATTCCTCCAAGGGGGCCAGGCAGGTGAGAACAGCGCCGCCCCCCAGGTCGATGGTGTCCCCGGGGTCAAGGACGGTGGTCTTGGTCCCCGAATCCAAGAGGAACTGGAGCAGCTTCTGGTACCCCCGGGTGGCGGGGACGGCTTCCTCCGGGGGCGGGTGGTGGAGGAACTCCCCGGCGGGGATGGCCCGCATCACCTGGACGATGCCCCCGTAGTGGTCGGAGTGGGGGTGGGTGTTCAGGTAGTAGTCGATCCGGTCCACCCCCTGGGCCCGGAGGTACTGGACGATGTCCGGGCCGTTCCAGGACTCTCCCCCGTCGATGACCATGGTCCTTTCCGGCCCCTGGATGAGGATGCAGTCGGCCTGGCCCACGTCCAGGATGTGGACCCGCAGGCTCTCCCCTGAGACCGGGGGCGGTGCCGGGGCGGGGACCTCCTCCCGGGGGAGGAGCTCCTCCAGGAAGGGGAAATATTCCGCCAGGGACCGGAGGTCCCGCCCCTGGGAGGAACAATACCAGAGGGCGGCCACCGCCGCCGCCCCCAGGACCATCCCGGCAAGAAGGAGGCACAGCTTCTTCTTCCGCCCCCGGGTCAGCCAGCGCCTTCTCCTCCGGCTCATGGGCGGCCCCCTTTCCGGCGGGAGGGCTTCGCTCCCCTCCCCTTTCCCCGGCGGTCCCTGCTGCCGGGGGCGGGCTTGCCGGCCCGGCGGCGGAGGTACTCCTGGTCGGGCTGGATGAGCTTTCCCGGCCCGTTGCCGATGAGGTCCTCCCGCCCGGCCTTTACAAGGGCCTCGATGCAGAGGCGGCGGTTCTCCGGCTTGTAATACTGGAGGAGGGCCCGCTGGAGCCGCTTCTCCTGGGGGTCGGTGGGGACAAAGACCTTCTCCATGGTCCAGGGGTCGATGCCGGTGTAGAACATGGTGGTGGAGGCGGTGCCGGGGGTGGGGTAAAAGTCCTGGACCTGCTCCGGGCGGACGTGGTTCTCCTTGAGGTAGAGGGCCAGGGCCACGGCGTCCCGGAGGGTGCTCCCCGGGTGGGAAGAGATGAGGTAGGGCACCAGATACTGCTCCTTCCCCGCCCGGCGGGTGGCATCATAAAAAGCCTTGCAGAATCGGTTGTAGGTCTGGACCGAGGGCTTGCCCATTTTGGCCAGGACCGGGGGGGAGATGTGCTCCGGGGCCACCTTCAGCTGGCCGCTGACGTGGTACCGGACCAGTTCGTCCAGAAAGGCGGGGTCCTTGTCCGCCATGATGTAGTCGTACCGCAGGCCGCTGCGGACAAAGACTTTCTTCACCCCGGGGATGGCCCGGAGCTTCCGCAGCAGCTGGATGTAGTCGCTGTGGTCGGCCTTGATGGCCGGGCAGGGGGAGGGGTAGAGGCATTTCTTTCCCATGCAGACCCCGGACTTTTCCTGCTTCTGGCAGGCGGGCCCCCGGAAGTTGGCGGTGGGGCCCCCCACGTCGTGGATGTACCCCTTGAACCGGGGGTTCTGTACAAAGGACCGGGCCTCCCGGAGCACCGACTCGTGACTCCTGGGGGTGACGTACCGCCCCTGGTGGAAGGCGATGGAGCAGAAGTTGCAGGCCCCGTAGCAGCCCCGGTTGTGGATGATGGA
>CANOCD010000143.1 GCA_947564495.1 uncultured Angelakisella sp.
TGACCTGCTTGGGCAGGGCCATGGCGCAGACGATGAGGGAGAACAGGAGCGCCCGCCCCGGGAACCGCTTCTTGGCCAGGGCGTACCCCGCCATGGAGGCGGTGATGCAGGTGAGGACCATGGCCATCACCGCCATAAAGACGGTGTTCAGGAGCCACCGGATGGCCGCCGGGGCGGTGGGGCCCACCGAGAGCATCACCGGGGTCTTGGTGGCGCTGAACATGGCGCTGAAGGGCACCGCCAGCTCCCACAGGGGGGCGGTGCGGCGGTCGAAGAGCCGGGCGAAGTTATCCAGGGTAAAAACAGTGGGGAACCAGACCGGCGTCACCGAGTTGTACTCCTTGGCGATCTTGAAGGCGCCGGTGGCAATCCAGTAAAGGGGAAAGACAAAGAGGAAGGCCAGGATGACCAGCACCACGATGGAGAAGATGCCGTAGGGTGTTTTCTTTTTGATGCCTGTGTTGCTCATTACCCCGCCCCCTTACTTTTCTGCCGCCAGCTTGAACTGCACGGCGGACAGGATGCCGATGAAGATGGCCAGCACCACGCCCATGGCGTTGGCGTAGCCGAAGTGGCCGACCTGTTCGGTGAGTTTGAAGGCGGTGTAGTAGATGTAGTACATCACCGTGTTGGTCCCCGACCCGCCGCTGGTGAGCAGCTGGATGAGGGCGAAGCACTGGAAGGAGTTGATGGTGGTGATGACCAGGATGTACAGGGTGGTGGGCATCATCTGGGGCCACTTGACGTTCCAGAACACCTGGAAGTCGTTGGCGCCGTCCACCTTGGCGGCCTCGATCTGGGTGGCGTCCACGTTGCCCAGGGCCGAGACGTACAGCACGATGGGCTGGCCCACCGAGGTGGTGAAGAGGATGACGATGATGCACCAGAGGGCGTACTTCGAGTCACCCAGCCAGTTGATGTTCTTTTCGATGATCCCCGCGCCTTTGAGGACGTAGTTGAGGATACCGGTGTAGTTGTTGTACATCCACTTCCAGACCACGGTGACCGCCACCGAGCCGGTGACCACCGGCAGGTAGAAGATGCACCGGAAGGCGGAAAGGACCGGCCCGGAGAGCTTGTAGATGGCCGAGGAGACCCACAGGGAGAAGGCGCAGACAGCGGGGACGCTGACCAGCACGATGACAAAGGTGTTCCGCAGGGCCTCCAGGAAGGTCTTGTCGGAAAGGAGGGTCTGGAAGTTGGCCAGGCCGATGAACTGGGTGGCCACCTTGGCGTTCATGTTGGCGTTGGTCAGGCTGTAGAAGATGCAGATGACCATGGGGATGACGACGAAGCCGACAAAGAAGATGAGGCTGGGCAGGAGGAAAAGGTAAGCGGTGCGGGCCTCCCGGAGCATCAGCTGGCGGCTTCTGAGGGTGCTTGCGCTTGTCAATTTCTATCGCCCCTTTCTTTAAGAACCTGTATTCACAATCGTTAAACGCCGCCCGGCGCTTCCCGGTTATGAATACACGTTCTGAAAAAACGCACCCCTTCCCCGCGCGGGGCGGGGGAGGGGTGCGCGAAACCCTTCGTTTCAGAAAGCAGTGTCAGAGAGGGATTGATCAGCCAGCGGCGGCCTTGTTGGCCTCAGCGGCGCCGGCGGCCACCACGGTGGCGATGTCCTGGCCCTCGCCCACATCCTGGAGCATATTCCACCAGGCGGTACGGGCGCCGGCCCAGCCCTTGGTGACCTGATAGTAGTCACCCAGGAAGGGCATCAGGACCTGATAGTCGTTCATGGTCTTGTTGTCGGCCCAGACGGTGGAAAGATCGGTGCCCTCGGCGGCGGAGCGGACGGGGAAGTAGTTGGCGGTCTTGATGGCGTCCACGGTGTGGGCGGAATCAGCCATGTACTTGATGAACTTCTTGGCGTTCTCGATGCGGGCGGCGTCGCCGTTATCGAAGATACCGAAGCCCCAGATACCGCCGTTGAGCTTGGCCTTGCCGTCCTGGGAGGGGAAGCTCATGAAGGCGATCTCCTCGCCGCTCTGGGTGAGGCCCTCACCGGTGTTGGCGGCGTTGGGGTTCAGCTGCTGGGCGATGTTCCAGCAGAAGGCCATCTTCAGGACGCCCTGGTAGAACAGAGCGATCTCGTCGCCGCCCTGGAGGGAAGCGTCGAAGTCAAGGCCGTTGGTGTCCTTGATCTTCTGGAGAGCCTCGATGTTCTTGGGGTCATCCCAGGTGTACTTGGTGTGCTCGGCGTCGGTGAAGGTGCCGCCGTAGAGGTTGTTGATCAGAACACGGGTGCCCTGGTCACCGCCCTGGCCGGCGCAGAAGACAGCGCCCACGGTCTGGCCGTACTTGGCGTAGAGGGCGTCCACAGCCTTGAGGAAGTCGTCGGTGGTCCAGGTCCGGGTCTCCAGGTTCAGGTACTGGTCGGCGCCGGCCTCTTTGAAGGCGTTCATGTTCACCGCCATGCAGTGGGCGGTCATGACCAGGGGATACTCATAGACAGCGCCGTCGGGAGCGGTGCAGGAGCCCAGAACAGACTCGTAGATCTCCTTCTTGTCGGTGTCGTCCAGCATATCCGAAAGGTCCACCATGTGGCCGTTGACGCCCCAGTTGGCGACCAGGCGCTCGGGGCCTTCCATGATCAGGTCGGGGGCGTTGCCGCCGGTGATGGCGGAGTTGACCTTATCGTCGCCGTCGGCGTAGGCCAGGTATTCGACCTGGACCTTGATGCCGGTCTCGGCGGTAAAGGCGTCGGTGAGCTTCTTGACCTCGGCCTCCTGGCCCCAGTTGCCGATGGGGTAGGTCCACAGGGTGATGGAACCGCCGTCAGCGGGAGTTGCGGGGGCGGGATCGGCGGGTGCCGGGGTGGAACCGGGGTCCGCGGGAGCGGGGGCGGGGGTGGAAGGCTGAGTGCCTCCGCCGCAAGCCACCAAGCTGGCCACCATAAAGGCGGCCATCAGAATTGCAAGAATACGCTTGATCTTCATTGAGAAGTCCTCCTTGTTGAATAAATCTTGCGATCACGAACGGGGTTAAACTATTCAAATTGTACAGGGTTTTTGCCGGTATGTCAAGGGGAAACGAAAAATATTTTCACAGATCGGTCTTTGTCGAAAAAATTTGCAAAAATGCCCAAAAAGGACTGTTATTTTTCTAACAGCGAAACGGCGATCTTCACCACCGCCTTGCGGCTGGTGGCGGGGCCATCCCCCAGATAGAGGCCGGGGCGGTGGGCGTCCCAGGGGAAGAAAAGGCCGTAACAGCCGGGGGTCGCCACCAGGAAGGACTCGTTCTCCACCCCCTCCAGCAGGGCGATGTCGTTTTCGGGGCGGGATTCAAAGACGGCCTCGGTGCCCAGGAAGGGGGCGACGCCGATGCGTTCCCCGCCCTCGGGCCAGTACATCAGGTCGATGTACTTTTGGTGGACCTCGGGGTGGGAGCCCTCAAAGGGGTGGGTGGTCATATCCATGAGGTTGAGGAAGATGTCCTCCCCCCGGATGTCGTGTCGCCCCAGGGGCAGGGCCATGAGGTCGGTGTCCCGGAGAAACCGCAGGGCCTCCCGGACGGGCTCGGGCAGGGAACGGAAGTTGGGGTCGGCGTTGAGTTTGGCGAAGATCATAGGAACAGCCTCCTTTTATAGATTCCTTTATCCTTCCAGCGCCTGGCCGGAGAGACGGCGCTGGCTCCAGTTGTAGGTAAGGACCCGGACGCCCCCGGGGCCGGTGTCAAAGACGGCAAGGACGTACTCGTCTTGGAAAGCGTGGTAAAAGAGCAGCCTTTCCTCCGGGACCGACCAGGCCCAGAGGGCGGCATCCCGGGTGAAGTACACCGTTTCCTCATCCCGGGAAAGGGCGAAGGAGAGGCGGGTGATGCCCTTCTCTTCTTCCTCCCAGGGCCGGGGGACCGGGAAGATCCCCTCCGGGGCCAGGGCCGCTCCATCCGCCCCCGGGGGCGGGTAGATCACCATCCGGGGACGGCCGTCCTCTTCGGTCCCCAGCAGCCAGAGCCTGCCGGAATCCCCCCGGAGACAGCGGCAGCAGGGCCCGGTGTCGGCCAGCTTTTTGAGGGCTCCCTCCGGGAGGGCGCAGCGGTAGATGCCGGAGCCGTTCATCACCAGGAACCGCCGGGGGTCCTCCCGGAAGATGCCGCAGCAGTTTTCCAGCCGCTTCCGCCGGGCCTTGGCCTCCTCCCCCAGCTCCAGGACCGAGAGGTAGGAAGCGGCCCAGTTCATTAAAAGCAGGGTCTTTTCCCCGTCGAAGGCCACATAGTCCGAGCCGGCAGGGACCCCCTTTTTCCAGCTGCCCAGGACCTCCATGGAGGGGCGGGCGACCTTCACCACCCGCTTGGTCAGGACGGCGAAGATGGCGTCCTCCCCCGCCCAAAGGCACCGGACGGCGTCCCGGGTGAGGGCGGAGGCCAGCTCCTCCCCGGTCTCCAGGGAGAGCCGCCGCAGGCGCATGGAGCCGTAGTAGCTGCCCCAGCCGTCGGAGACGTAGAAAGCGGAAGGGTCGAAGGGGTCCAGGACAGGGGCCATCACGCCCCCGCCGTCGATGTTGTTTTTTAGAGTCCAGGTCCATAGTCTGCGGGGCTCCATGGCGGGGCCTCCCTTCGGGGTAGTTCTTATCAAAAGTCTAACCGATATTTTGGGGGATGTCAACGGCAGGGGTGAAAAGGGGGGATCTTTTTGTTCTCGTTGTGTCTTTTAGGATCAGGAACGAAGCCAGCCTGCCATTCCCCCGCCGCCCGGCGGCGGCTTTATTCCGCCGGAGGCATCAAAAACGGTCCCATCCCCCCGCCCCTCGGGGGCGGCCCCGCAGGCCCGCAGGCCGGAGG
>CANOCD010000144.1 GCA_947564495.1 uncultured Angelakisella sp.
GAGTTTTTTGTTGCGTTTCCAGAAGGAAAGGTATATAATGGGCTTGTAGATCCTTGTCACTTTGGGAAAGATAGAAGGAGGGAATGTGGATGGCGGAACTTTTTTCTGAAAACTGGCAGGCCCTGCTCTGGTTTCTGGCCGCTTTGGGCCTCCTCGTTGCGGAGATCGCTACCGTCCAGCTGGTGAGTGTCTGGTTCTGCCTGGGCGCCGTCGCCGCTACTATGGCGGCGGTCTGGGGCTGGTCGGGGACCAACCAGCTGCTGGTCTTTTTTGTGGTCTCTGCCGTCGCCCTGGCGGTCACCCGGCCCCTGGTGGGCAGGGTCCTCCACTTCCGTAAGACCCCCACCAACGCCGACAGCATCATCGGGATGTCCGGGCCGGTGCTGGAGGCCATCGACAACACCGCCCAGACCGGCCGGGCCCGGGTCAACGGCTTGGATTGGACCGCCCGCTCGGTCACCGGGGAGGCCATCCCCCAGGGGACTACCGTCACGGTGGAGGCCATCGAAGGGGTCAAACTTATGGTGCGGCCTGTCCAAACAGCGGTCAAGGAACCCGCTGACAGCGTGGTTTGAGCGACAGTGAGAAAGAGAGGAGTTTGTTATGGGACCTATTTTAGCGATCATCTTCGGCATCATCGTTGTGGCCGTTCTGGTGGCCAACGTCAAGATCGTGCCCCAGGCCCAGGTCTATGTTCTGGAGCGCCTGGGGGCCTACTACACCACCTGGGAGAAGGGCATCCACTTTAAGATCCCCATCATCGACAAGATCGCCAAGAAGATCTCCCTGAAGGAGCAGGTGATGGACTTCGCCCCCCAGCCGGTCATCACCAAGGACAACGTGACCATGCAGATCGACACCATCGTCTTCTACCAGGTCACCGACGCCAAGCTGTACACCTACGGGGTGGACCGGCCCATCCTGGCCATCGAAAGCCTTACCGCCACCACCCTGCGGAACATCATCGGCGACATGGAGCTGGACCACACCCTTACCTCCCGGGACATCATCAACAGCAAGATCACCGCCAGCCTGGACCAGGCCACCGACAAGTGGGGCATCAAGGTGAACCGGGTGGAGCTCAAGAACATCGTCCCGCCCAGGGAGATCCAGGACGCCATGGAGAAGCAGATGAAGGCGGAGCGGGAGCGCCGGGAGGCTATCCTCAAGGCCGAGGGCGAAAAGCGGAGCAAGGTGCTCATGGCGGAGGGGAACAAGGAGTCCCAGATCCTCACCGCCGAGGCGGAGAAGCAGGCCGCTATCCTTCGGGCCGAGGCGGTGAAGGAGCAGAAGATCCGGGAGGCCCAGGGCGAGGCAGAGGCCATCGAGATGATCAACCGGGCCACCGCCGACGCTCTGCGGCTGCTCAACGAGGCTGCCCCCACCGAGGCGGTGCTGACGCTGAAGGCTTACGAGGCGCTTATCAAGGCTGCTGACGGCAAGGCTACCAAACTCATTATTCCCAGTAATATCCAGGGGATGGTGGGGTTGGCGGCTTCCCTCAAGGAGATCGTGGGGGAGAAGTAAAGGTCAACTGGTAATGAAAAGGCCGGGCCCGGAAGTGGGCTCGGCCTTTTCTGTTGCACATTTTTTCCCCGCTTCGCTCACCTGGCCGCTCGGGCGTTGGTGTAGATGCGGATCATGTCCTCTTTGGTCAGCTTTTTGGCGGAGCCGGTGCTGCTTCCGCAGGCCGCAAGGCAGCTCTCCGCCATCTCTTCGATCTGGCGGTCGGTGGGGCGGACGCCCAGCTCCTCCAGGTTTACCGGCATCCCGATACTGCGGCAGAAGTCCTCCATGGCTTGGATGCCCAGTTCGGCCACCTCCTCGTCGGGAACGGCGGCGGTGATCCCCATGACCTTTCTGGCGAAGCGGACGAAGCGGGGCAGGCAGTCGTTTTGGACCTGCCGGGCCCAGCTGGGCCAGATGGCCGCCAGGCCCGCCCCGTGGGTCACGTCGAACATCCCGCCCAGCTCGTGTTCCAGCTTGTGGGTCATAAAATCCCCGCCGTCATTGCCGCAGCCGGTGAGGTCGTTGTGGGCCAGGCTCCCCGCCCACATGACCTCCGCCCGGGCGTCGTAGTCATCCGGCTGGCGGTGGAGCTTCACGGCGTTTTCCATCACCGTGCGGAGGAGGCCCTCCGCCAGGGCGTCGGTGATCTCCATGTTGCCGCCGTTGGTGAAGTACCGCTCCATGGTGTGCATCATGATGTCCACGCAGCCGGAGCCGGTCTGGTAGTCTGGCAGGGTCTTGGTGTACTCCGGGTCCATCACGGCGAATCTGGGGCGGGCAAGGCTGCTGCCGCAGGACCGCTTCTCCCCTGTCTTTTCGTTGGTGATGACGCAGCTTTTGGAGGTCTCGCTCCCCGCCGCCGCAATGGTGAGGACGGCGGCCACCGGGAGGCAGTTTTGGGGCTTTCGGGTGTGCTGGAACAGCTCCCAGACGTCCCGGTCCGGCTCCCCCAGGCCGTAGGCGATGGCCTTGGCGGTGTCGATGGCGCTGCCGCCCCCTACCGCCAGGAGGAAGTCCACCTGGTGTTCCTTCCCCAGGGCGATGCCCTCGTAGACCTTGTCCAGGCGGGGGTTGGGGACCACGCCCCCCAACTCCCAGGAGGCGATCCCTTCGGCCTCCAGGGCGGACTCCACCTTTTCCAGCAGGCCGGAGCGTCTGGCGCTGCCGCCGCCGTAGACCACCAGCACCCGGGAGGCGCCGAAAGCCTTGGCCTGGCGCCCGGTCTCCTCCTCCATCCCCCGGCCGAAAAGGACCTTGGTGGGGGCGTAGAACTCAAAGTTGTATGCCATTTCTCGTTCCTCCGTTTTCTAGGATAGTTGTATTATAGCGGAAAGCTGGCGGAAAAGAAAGAATAATATGGCCGAATGATAGAAATATCCGGCCAGGTCTGGTATAATTTTATTGAAGATCCGGACAGGAGGGAACAGGATGGGTTTGTTTGAGACAGACGAGAACCAGGTGGAGCGGATCGAGGGGATGACGGTGGAGTACCCCTACTGCCTCCACCGGCGGGACCTCACCGATTTCGTGGTCCCGTGGCACTGGCACGAGGAGCTGGAACTGGGGTACATCCAGGAGGGGGTCAGCAGGATCATCACCCTGGGGGCGGAGTACACCATCCCCCGGGGGGACGGGTTTTTCATCAACAGCAACGTGATGGACCAAAAACAGAACGGGGCGCCTGGGAGGCGGACGGTGGAGATCAACCACATTTTCCACCCGGTCTTTCTGGGCGGGCACTTCAAGAGCCGGTTCGAGACCAAGTACCTGGCCCCGGTCCTCCAGAACCGCCAGATCCAGGTCTGTCCCATCCGGCGGGGGCGCCCCTCCTCCGACCGGCTGCTGAATAACCTTTGCCGCCTCAAAGAGTTGCAGGCGGAGCGGGACACCGAGTTCCAGACACGGAGCCTTCTTTCCGAGACCTGGCTCCTGCTCCTGGAGGAGCTTCGGGACCACCCGGAGGCCCGGCCCCAGGGCGGGATGGAGCAGCGGGACCGGCTCCGGAGCATGATCGCCTACATCCACCGGCACTACGGGGAGCGGGTGACCCTGGCGGAGATCGCCCGTGCCGCCGGGGTGAGCCAGCGGGAAGCCTCCCGGTGCTTCAAGAAGAACATCGGCCAGAGCCCGGTGGAGTACCTCATCGCCTTCCGCCTCAACGAGGCGAAGAAGCTCCTTCGGGAAAGGGGCCTTTCCGTCACCGAGGCCGCCCTGCGGTGCGGCTTTTCGGACAGCGCCTACTTCGGCAAGGCGTTCCGGGCGGCCTTCGGCGAGACGCCGGGGGCCTACCGCTCCCGGGGGTGACGGGGCGGCTCCATCCAAAAAAAGGGCAAGAGAAAAGGCCGGGCGGCGGGCGTCCGGTCTTTTTTGTGCAGAGGCTTTTCCTTTTCCGAGCATCACACCAGCTGCAAGAACTGCTCCAGCTTGATCTCCCCGGCGGCCAGGCGGCGGAGGGGGGCCAGGTAGGCTTCGGAGGCCAGGCAGAAATCCAGCATACAGGAGACGGTCTGGATGGAAAGGTGGCAGTCCCGGAAGAAGCTGGTGACCCGGAAGGAGACCAGGCCGTCCCGAATGCGGTAGCACCCGGCGGTGATGCGGCTGTTCAGACAGGCCAGGGCCATGGCGGCGGTGGTCTCCTCGGCGGCGGGGAACTCCACCGGCAGGCCGAGGGTCATGGTGAGGATGCTCCCCACCTGGTCCACCGTGACCAGCAGGGGGAGCTGGTACTCCCCCAGGGGGAGGGTGCCCTCCCCGGTGAGGCGGCTCCGGTCGTACCGGAAGGGGAGGTCCCGGGCCTGGAAAGTGCTTTCCAGGGTCTCCCCCAGGCAGCGGAGGAGGAATATTTTTTCGGAACGCATGGGCATGGAAGATCGACCTTCTTTTGACGTGATCGCCTCGTCCCGGCGGGAGAGGTGTCTGGTCAAATTATACTCCAAAGCGGGACGGGTTGCAAGGGGGTACCAAATGGGGGGTCTTGCCTTTTTCTAAGGGGGCGGAGCGGGGGCGCTTTCTTCTGCTTTTCTGCCCTTCCCTGCCCTTCCCTTCTGACTGCCGGGGGGTTGCTTTTCACTGGCCGCTTACAGAAACGGGAACATTTTCTTTAGTTCTGCAACGATGTCCTTTGGCAGCAGGTTTTTGTTCCACACGTATGCAGCGCCGAATAGAAGGACTGCTGCCACGGCAACACCAATTTCGGCACGGTAGGATCGATAGCCTTTGAAAAATATCTCTTTTCTTCCGTCTGGGTATATCTTTAGGATGTTTGTTTTTTTGCCG
>CANOCD010000145.1 GCA_947564495.1 uncultured Angelakisella sp.
GGGGAGAGAAAGTTTTGGGCTGGGGTACACTTTTTCTGGTTTTTCCTTTTCCACTCTTGATCTGCGTTTTCAAAAGGCGGCCCTAAACTTTGGCCCCTACGCTACACGGTCAGCTATCATAGATCGTGCCTGGAATCCTAACCCCTGATCCCCCGAAAAGTGGCCGTGGCTATTGCGCCGCCCCCGGGGCGGTTCTCCAGCTTCAACTCCCCGCCGTGCTTCCGGCAGAGCAGATCGCAGATATACAGCCCCATCCCGAAGTGCTCCCCCTCCTCCGCCACACGCCCGAAAGGCTTGGGCCCCTCCCGAAGCAGCGCCTCGGGAAACCCCGGCCCGTCATCCCCCACCGCCAGGGTAAGGACCTCCCCCTCCCGTCCAAGGGAGATCTCCAACCCGCTCCTGGCAAACCGGGCCCCGTTCCCTGCCAGGTTCTCCGCCACCGTGAGGAAGATCCCACGGTCCACCACCGCCGTCTCCGGCCCCGCCGTCAAAACCGAGACCTCCAGCCCCGGCCCCAGCGCCCGGGCCGTCTCCTCCAGTTCGGCGGCAAGGGCGGCGGTCTCCACGGGGGCGGACCGCACCGGCAGCTGCTCCAGCCGCTGGATGCCGCTCATCGCCTCCACATACTCCTCCACCCGCAGGATGTACCGCTCCAGCCGGTCCACCGTCCCCGGGCTCCGGTCCCCCCGCCGCAGCAGGGTGACGCTCCCCTTCAGCACCGTGATAGGGTTCCGCAGGTCGTGGGCAAAGGCGGCGTTGAGGCGCTTCCGTTCCTCCGCCTGCCGCCACAGTTCCCGGTTGGAGCGCAAAAGCCCCGCCCGCATCGTCTCAAAGGCGGATACCAGCCGCCCCAGCTCGTCCCCCGAGGTTTCCGGCAGGGTGAAGTCCAGGTCCTGGCTTTGGACCCGCCGCACCCCCTCGGCCAAAAGGGCGATGGGCTCCTTCAGTTTCCAGCGGTAGAACACCGCCCCGGCGGCCCCCAGGCCCAAGGGCGGCAGCAGGACACAGCCCCCCAGCCGTGCCCACTCCAGGAGATTCCGCAGCCGGGCCTCGTCAGGGCTGGCCTCCGGCAGGAGGGTGAAGGTCCCGTTGGGCCCGATGGCAAAGCCCCCCGCGGGATACCGGGCGATCACCGCCCCGCATCCCTGCCAAAGGATCAGAGCCAGCCCCAAGGCCGCCACCAATCCCCCCAGGGCCAGGAGGAAAAAGGCCCGCCGCAGGCTCATCTCTTTCAGCCGTTCCATTTGTACCCGCACCCCCAGACCGTCTCGATATAGCTTTTCCCGGCAGCGGCCCCCAGCTTGGCCCGGATCTTCCGGATGTGCTCCATCACCGTGTCGCTGTTCCCCTCCCCGTCGATGCCCCACACCGCCTCGTAGATGCGCTCCCGGTCGAAGACCTGGCCGGGGTTCAGGGTCAGCAGCTCCAGGATGTCGAACTCCCGCCGGGAAAAGGAGACCGGTTGGCCCCCCGCCGTCACCGCCCGGGCGGCGTAGTCGATGGCCACCTCCCCGAACAGCCCCAGGGGGGCCCTGCCCTGGCGGCGCTCCTCCCGGCGGAGGTGGGCCTCCACCCGGGCGGAAAGCTCCTCCAGGTCGAAGGGCTTGAGGATGTAGTCATCCGCCCCCGCCCGGAACCCGGCGATCTGGTCCCCCGAGGTCACCCGGGCGGTGAGGAACAGGATGGGGCAGGAAACGTGGTCCCGGATGGCCCGGCAGACCTCCAGCCCGTCCATCCCCGGCATATTGATGTCCAGCAGGATGAGGTCCGGCTGGCTCCCCGCCTTCCGTGCCGCCTCCCGGCCCTCCCTGGCGGTGAGGACCTCGTACCGGGGGGCGAAGTAATCCCCCATCACCTCCAGGATGCCCGGCTCGTCATCCACGATGAGCAGCCGCTGTTTCATCCCGTCTCCCCCTTTCTTTCCACCACGGCAGCTCCAGGTCAACGGAATATTCCCCGTCGATGAGAAGGCAGTCCACGCCGTGTTTTCCGCACAGTTCCAGGGCCCGGGCGTTGTCCTCCAGGGCCAGCTCCATGGTAAAGCCCGAATCGTCCAGCCGGTGTTCCACCACCGAGGCATACCTCTGTATCTCGTTAAAGTGTCTGCGGATGTACCCCTGGCTCATCACCAGCCAGACGGCCCGAATTTGGGCCAGATAGCTTTCCGGGAAGTCCTTCCGCCAGTCAAAGGGGATGTAGCACCCCTCCACCACAAGGTCCTGGCCGTTTTCCACGGCGGTGGCCGCCATCCCCCGGAGGACAGGCCACAGGTACTGGGTCAGGGCCTCGCCGCTGCTCTCCGGGGTCAGATCGGTCTGCCCGCTCCGGATCAGCCCCATCTTCAGATGGTCGATGGAGAGGTAGGGGACGCCGTATTTTTCCAAAAGCCGCTGGGCCAGACAGGTCTTTCCCGTGTGGGACGGGCCGCCGATGAAAAGGACCATGGTTTCCTCCTTACAGGTTACTTTTTCCAGGATACGCCCCAAATCTCAAGAAACCCTCAAGAAAAACAGAAGGGCCCCGATAAAAGCGGGCTTTCATCGGGGCCGTCTATCAAACTGTCAGGGCAGCAGCGCCCCGGGGATGGTCACCGTCTCCCGGTCCCCGCCGCCGAAGAAATACTGGTCGGCGATCTTCCGGGCCACCGGGGCCCCGGTGTAGCCCTGGCCGCCGTCCTCGATGACCACGGCGATGGCGATCTGGGGGTCCTCCGCCGGCATATAGCAGATGTAGGTGGAGGTGAGGTTGTCCAGGCTTTCCGGGGTGCCGGTCTTGGAGGCCACGGTGTAGGGGAAGTCGTACCAGCTGGCCGCCGAGGTGCCCCCCGGCTGGCTGGCGGCGATCATCCCCTCCCGGACCACCTGGAAGGTCTCCGGGGTGGCGGGGACCTGGTCGATGACCTCCGGCCGGGTCTCCTCCACGACCTCCTGAAAGTCGTAGCTCCGCACCGCCTTGACCAGGTGGAGCTGCCGCCGGGCCCCGTCGCTTGCCAGGGTGGCGGTGTATCCCGCCAGCTGCATGGGGGTGAAGCCGTGGTCCAGCTGGCCGATGGCCGACTGGATGATGTCGCCGTTGTTCCAGGTGTCCCCGGCGGCCTCCCGGGTGGCCCGGCTGGAAAGCTGGCCCCTGGCCTCGGGGATCTCGATGCCGGTATAGTTCCCCAGGCCGAAGTGCTTGGCGTACTCGTTCTGCAGGTCGATGCCCAGCCGCCAGCCCGTCTCGTAGAAAAAGATGTTGCAGGAGACCTGGAGGGCGTGGCGGACGTCGATGTTGCCGTTGACGTAGAGGCACCGGGGGAGGTAGGGGTCCAGGCGGGTGTAGACCCCGGTGCAGAGCACCGTCTCGGTTGGGCCGATGACCCCCTCGGAGAGGCCCGCCGTGGCCACGCAGGGCTTATAGGTGGAACCGGGGCGGTAGACCCCCATGGTGGCCCGGTTGAGGTAGGGCTCCGGCTTCTGCCCCGAAAGCTCGGCGTAGTCCTGGTAATAGCTGCTGTTGTCGTAGCTGGGATAGGTGGCGGCGGCCAGGACCTCCCCGGTCTTAACATCCACGCAGACGGCAGCCCCGGCGTTGGCGTCCCGGCCCTCGTTGATGGTGGAGTTCTGGCGCAGGATGGCGATCTGGTCCGCCAGGGCGTCCTGTGTGACCTTCTGAAGGTCCCGGTCCAGGGTGAGGACCACGGTGCCCCCGGGGGTGGGGGGGACCGTCTCGGTGACGTCCACCACCTGGTGCTGGGCGTTGAGGGTGATCTGCCGCTCCCCGTTCCTGCCCCGGAGGACATTCTCATAGGCGGCCTCGATGCCGCTCCTGCCGATGGTGTCGCTGCCCCGGTAGCCCTGCTGGTTGTCCTCGCTCCACCAGAGGCCCTGCTCCCGGAGGCTCTCCATGTCCTCCCGGTAGAGGGGGCCTGTGATGCCCACGATGTGGGGGGCGATGGTGCCGTCGGAAAACTCCCGGACGGTGCTCTGGATGACGTCCACCCCGGGGAGGGCGAAGCTCCGCTCCTGGACGTTGGTGGCCACCAGGTTGCTCACGTCCCGGGCGAAGGTGTAGTTGTTCTTATACCCGAAGTTCTGCTGGGCCATCTCGTACCGGACCCCGGCCAGCTTCCGCTGGATGGCCGGGTCCAGGGCCCACTCCCGCTCCCCGGGCTTGTCGTCCTGGCGGGGGTCCAGGTCGTAGTAGGCGGGGGAGCACATATTCTTCATGCAGTCGTCGGCGGTGGCGTAGGCGGCGATGCCCAGGTCGGATTTCAGCCGGGCGGCCTGGGTCTCCGTCCCGGGGAGGAACTGGTAATGGGGGGCGCCGTCGCTGCCGATGGAAGGTTCCCCGATGGGCAGGTTGTCGATCCAATCCTGGTCCAGGCTTTCCAGGAGGGTGATGAGCTCGACGATGACCTCGTTGGTCTGGCCCTCGGGGAGGTAAGCCTGGTCCAGGATGATGTCCAGGCTGACCCGGTTGATGGTGAAGGGGCGGCCGTAGCGGTCCACGATCTCGCCTCGGGCGGCGACTACGGTCTGGGTGCGGGTATAGCCCTGGGTGACCTTTCGTTTATAGGCTTCGCCTTGGGTGATCTGGATAAAGACCAGCTGGTAGAGGAAGGCCAGGACGATGGCGGCGACCACGGCGCCGACGATGAGGAAGCGGGTGCGTTCTTCTTTGGGGGACATGGGGGGCCCTCCTTTCGGTGGGATAAGCACAAGGCAGCAATCGAGCCAAGCAAAGTTTAGGGCCGCCCTTTTCAAAGGGCGGT
>CANOCD010000146.1 GCA_947564495.1 uncultured Angelakisella sp.
ATTCATATCCGTTGTTTTGCTCTTGCTATTTCTAACTCGTGACGACACTGCCTAGAAAAGACTGGATCGGGGGTCCCGAAGGGATGCCACCTTCCGCTCCCGGATCACGTCCCCTGCCTCTACCTTGCTGCACAGCAGGGGAGAGGCAGGGTCGTACAAAGCCACCTGACGCTCCACCTGCTCCGGATTGAAGGTGGCGTAGCAGTACCGGCAGCCGTTGCGGCAGGTGTTGTAAAGCCCCACATCCACGCTCTCGAAGCAGCCGCACTGGGACCGCTGGTTCTTGTCCTTGGCGGCGGCAAGGCGGCAGCCGATGATCTCCTCGATGAGGGCTTTGTCGATGCAGCTCCCGTGGCGGACCCCCGCCGGCTCCAGGTCCAGCTTTTCGGCGCAGCTTTCCATCTCAAAGCCGTATTTCCCGGCGATGGCCGAGAGTTTGGCGGCGAAGTCCAGCAGCTCCCCGTCGCTGGGGGGCGGCGACAGCTCCAGGCCGGCGGTGCCCCGCTTGGTCTTGGCGTAGAGGTCCACAAAGCTGATGACCACCCGCTCCCCGTACCCCTCCAGCCGTTTGGCGATCTCCTCGAAGGCCCGAAGGTGGTACTCCGGGGGGTAACGCCTGCTGAAGAGGATGGGGTCGTACCGCCAGACCACCCGCTTGGGCCCCAGCCTTTGGGACAGCTCCCGGAAAAGGGGGATGAGCACCGTCTTTTTGTCCGGCAGGCCGGATTCCACGTCCTTACCGTAACCGGTGAGGGAATACTGGAAGTAGCAGGGGTAGCCTTCCAGTTCATCCAGCCGCTTGACTAGGGGGGCCGGGTTTTTGGTCCAAAAGACGATGCAGTCCACCACGTCGGGGGAAAGGGGGATGCGGCTGATCTGCCGGGGGTTCATAGGGTTACGCACATAGACATACCCCTCCCGGAGCCGCCGGAGGAACCAGTCGCTCCAAAAGGCGGGGATGTCGGTGCGGCGGCTGGCGCTGAGGATCATGGCGCCCCCTCCTCGGGCCGTGAGAGAAGCTCCAGGATCTTGTCTCGGTTTTCCCTGGGGAAAGCGATGTTGTAATAGGGCAGCTGGATGGCCCGGGTGACGTGGATGAGCCCCAGCTCCTGCCCCTTCCCAGTGGGGGTCCGGTCCTCCCCCAGCAGACCGGCGGCCACCAGCCGCAGATAGGCCCTTTGGAGGGACTTTTCCTTGCAGCTGTCCTGGGCGCAGAGCCAGGAAAGAAGGTCCACCCGGAGATACCAGCCATCCTCCCGGGTCTGTTCCAGCCGGGCCTCCAGCAGGTCCTCCAGGGGGAAATACCGGCTTTGCAGCTCCTCCGGGGCCTCCTGCCAAAGGGCCCGGGTCTCCAGACAGGCGGTGCCGTCGGTGGGCAGGCGCAGAAAAGCAAAGGCGCCGGCGCCCCGGACCTCCTGGCCCTCCCGGCGGTTGCCGTCGTAGCAGTCGGCCCCCAGAACTTCCCGGGCCAGGGTGTTCTTGCGCTCGTCCCGCTTCCGCTGGGCGTCCCCCTCGGGGCCGGGCTTGCGGTGGTATTCCCCGTCCACCTCCACCGCCAGCAGGAGTTTTTCCCTGCTGTAGGAGGTCCCCCCGGGGCTCTTCTCCCAGATCTTCCGGCAGATCACAAAGTCCAGATGGCCTTTTTCCCAGATGGACACCAGCTCCTGCCGGTCCTGGCCCAGGCGGGGGAGAGCCCCCTTGCCGTCCCGGAGGACCCGGAGGGGCACGTTGCGGTAGAGGGCGAGGTCGATCCCTTTTTCTTTGGCGTCCGCCAGCAGCTTTTCCAGGGCCGCCTCCACGCACCGTTCCGGCTTGGACCGGTCCTCCTCCCGGGGGGACTCCTGCCGCTTTTGGGGCAGCTGGTCAAAGACGGACCGCCGGGCCGAGGGGTGAAAGCCGTACTCGTATTGGCTCTTTGGGTAGCCCCTGACACCGGTCTCCTGTTCCAGCGAGAGGTTTTCCTCCCGGATATAGCCGACCAGTTTTTGGAGGAACCGCTGGTCCTTTTCCTCCCCCGGGGCGGCGTCCCCCTCCTCGGGGCGGATGTACCCCCCGGTGAGCTCCTCCTGGATGCCCCGCTCCATCAGCGCCGTGGAGAGGATGACCCGCAGCTCCTTCTTGGCCCGGGACACCGCCACGTTGATGAGCCGCATCTTCTGGGACCAGGGCCACTCCCAGTCCCCGTCCTCCACCGGCAGCAGGTAGATGATGTCGTACCCCCGGCCCTGGGCCTTGTGGATGGTGAGCATGGGGGGCTCGTAGCCCTCCTCCTCGCTCTGCCTGTCCTCCAGGACCACCTCCGCCCCCCGGCGGTGCCGGGCCAGGTCGGCCCGGATGGCCTCGTCCAGAGAGGCCAGCTGTCCCCGGAAAGGGGAGAGGATGCAGACGCTGGGGGGATTCTCCTCCAGGACCCGCTCCCGGAGCCGGGGCCACTCCTCCTCCATAAAGCAGCGGACCTGCTTTTGGTTGTGCTTGGAGACACGGGCGGCCTCCCCCTCCTTGGCGGGGAGGGCCCGGCGTTCACAGTAGTTGCCCTCGAACCACAGGACCTTGACAGGCACCCGTGCCGTCTGGTCGTAGTTGGGGGTGCAGATCTTCAGCCCTTCCTCCTTGTAGACCTCCTTGGCGCAGAACCCGATGATCCCCGGGTGGCAGCGGTAGTGGCAGCGGAGCACCGTCTTGGCGGTGCGCTCCCCAAAGACGTCCAGGCAGACGTCCAGGAAACTGCGGTCCTCCCGGACCAGGTGGTCCTTGGGCAGGGCCCAGCCCTCCTCCGCCGCCCGGGCGGCCAGCTCTTGGGCAAAGTCGGAACTGATGACCGGGGGCAGCTGTTTGGGGTCCCCCACCAGGACCAGGCGCTTGGCGGCGCTCATGGCCACCAGCCCCGCCACCCCGTCGGTCTGGGAGGATTCGTCCATGATGACGTAGTCATACAGATAGGCGAGCCCGTCCCGGAAACAGTGCTTCAACGAGTGGATGGTGGAGGTGATGACCGGGTACTCCCCCAGAAAATCCTCCGCCCCGATGGTCCCCTCCCGGGACACCGTCAAGGGGCCGATGGCCTCCCGGGTATTCTGAAAGCGGAACTCCCGGGGACCGGCCCCCCGGAACTCCTGCCGGTTCTTCTTGTTGCCCAGCCGGGCGAAATGCCGCCGGAGCCAGTCCCAGCCGGGCTGCCCGTCCGCCTTGGGGTCGTTTATCTTCTCCACGATGTTTTCCAAAGCGGAGTTGTTGGTGGAGACGATGGCCACCGTCTTTCCCAGCCGTGCCGCCCGGTTGGCAAGATTGAGGATGGTCTCGGTCTTGCCGGTCCCCGGGGGCCCCTGGATAAAGGAGACCGGGGCGGAGAGGGCCGCCCGGATGGCCGCCTCCTGGTTCTCGTCCAGGGGGAAACCCTCCAGCCGCCAGCGGTCCTGGCCCTCCGGAGGAGTTCCTTCGGGGGCCAGGGTCTCCATGGCCTCTCGGTCCCCCAGAAAGGCCCGGGTCAGGGGGTTCAGCCCCGCCGGGTCCTGCCAGAAGAACCAGTACAGGGAAAAGGCGGACTGGGGGTAAAGCAGCCGGTCCTCGTAGGGCACCGTCCGCTCCCTGCCGCTCCGCCCCCGGATCTCCGCCGCAGCGGTGTAATAGGCCCACAGGGACTCCAGTTCCCGCCGGTCCTCCTCCATAACGATCCCCTCCAGACTGCGTTTTTTACCAGTATAGCACACCGGCGAAAAAAAGGGAATCGGGAACGAAAGAAAATTTGTTCCCGACGCAAAAAAGGGGAGAGGCCCGGCGGGCCCCTCCCGGCATCCCCGCTCAGGTCCCGGCGGAGAGCTCCTTTTTCTTCTGGTTCAGGAGCTTACGCAGCTCCTTCTTCCGGGGCTCCAGCGCCTCGCCGCTGATCTGCCGCAGCATCCGGAGGTAAAGCTGGACCGACTTGGTGTCGTCGATCCGGGCGTAGACCTCCTTCAGAATGGCGAACAGCTGGTCGTCGGCAAGGATGGCGGCCATGGTGTCGTGCTGGTTCATCATGGAGGCCGTGTTGATGGCGGCGAAGAAAAGCTCCCGCACGTACTGGGGGTCATCGACGAAAAGTTCCCGCTCCTTTGCCAGCCAGTAGAGGAGCATGGTGGTGTCGTTGTGGAGGGCCGCCATGACGGCGGGGTTCTTGAAGGGCTCGGAGATATGGAGGGAGAGGTTCCGCTCGATCTCGATCCCCCATTCCAGGAGCTGGTCGGCCTCCTCCGGGGCACGGGCCACGTTGAGGGCGTTGCCGTGAAAGACGCTGGCCTTGCAGGTCCAGTGGATGTCCGCCCCCATCTCCCGGAGGGCCCGGGCCACCGGGAACCGCTTGTGCTTGTCCACCACCGCCTCCAGGAAAAGGTTCGCCCCCGAGAGGCAGGGGGCATGGGCCAGGTCGGGTTCCTCCTTGATCCGGCGGATGATCTCCTCGTTGGGCACCGTTTCGTCCCGGAGGAGATTTGCGATCCCGGCGGCTTTGGTTCTCAGTTCCAGGTCGGTCATTTTTCGTGTCACGCCTTTCTTTTTCTGGTAGGTCCATTATAGCACTGCCGCCAGGCGGGGGCAACCTTTTTCGGGGCAGGAGGCCCCCGGCCCGGCGGGGCTTTCCAGGGAGGGAGAAACGGCGGGGAAGGGGGGCTTGACAACATCCTGTCCCCCGGTTATAATAGTTATTTACCAACAGTCAATAATAACAAACAGGAGGGCACAAAA
>CANOCD010000147.1 GCA_947564495.1 uncultured Angelakisella sp.
TCCCAGGCCGTCTGTTCAAGGAAAAGGAGAAAAGATGGCATCCTATAAAACAGCCCGGCTCAACGAGGACATCCGCCGGGAACTCACCGACATCTTCCGGGACCTGAAGGACCCCCGGGTCGACCCCCTGCTCTCCATCGTCAAGGTGGACCTTTCCAATGACCAGTCCAGCTGCAAGGTCTACGTCAGCTCGGTCTCCGGCCTGGACCGGGCCAAGGAGAGCGTCAAGGGGCTGACCAGCGGGGCGGGGTACATCCGCCGGGAGCTGGGCCAGCGCCTTGCCATGCGCCGGAGCCCGGAGCTGAAGTTCATCCCCGACGATTCCATCCAGCACGGGGCGGACATCGCCCGGAAGCTGGGGGAGATCCTGTGATGCCGGAAGGGATACTCTGCATCGACAAGCCACGGGACTGGACCTCCTTTGACGTGGTGGCAAAATGCCGGGGCATCACCAAATGCCGCAAGCTGGGCCACGGGGGGACCCTGGACCCCATGGCCACCGGGGTGCTGCCCCTCTTTTTCGGCCGGGCGGTGAAGGCCACCGCCCTCATGCCGGTGGAGGAAAAGCGGTACCGGGCCGAAATACAGTTCGGCCTTGCCACCGACACCCAGGACATCACCGGGAAGGTCCTCTCGGAGAGCGGCGCCCCGGTGACCCGGGAGGCCCTGGAGGCCGCCTTGGATACCCAGCGGGGGGAGATCAAGCAGCTGCCCCCTATGTACTCCGCCGTCTGGGTGGACGGCAAGCGCCTCTACGACCTGGCCCGGAAGGGCCGGGAGGTGGAGCGGCCCCTCCGGGACGTCACCGTCCACCGCCTGGAGCTGCTGGACTTTGACCCAGATGCCCGGACCTGTACCATCGACGTCACCTGCTCCAAGGGGACCTACATCCGCACCATCTGCCACGACCTGGGGGCCGCCCTGGGCTGCGGCGGGGTCCTTGCCGGACTGCGCCGGACCATGACCATGGGCTTTACCGAGGACCAGTGCGTCACCCTGGACCAGCTCCGGGCCATCTGTGAAGAAGGCCGCCTGGAGGAATCCCTCTTGCCGGTGGACAGCGCCTTTTCGGCCTACGGCAGGATCTTCCTTTCCCCCCACCAGGCCAGGATGTTCTGCAGCGGGGCGGTGCTGGATACCCGCCGGGTCCGCCACCCCGACACCACCGAGACCCTCCGGGTCTACGAGGGGGGCGGCGTCAGCCGCTTCCTGGGCCTTGCCCGGGTGGAGCCCTCCACCCAGGAACTGATCATCGTGAAACTGTTTGCCCCGATTCTGTAAGCAAAGGAGGGTCCGCCCTTGGTCACCAGCCAGGATCTTGCCACCCCCCGGAGCCGCCCTTCGGCGGTGGCCCTGGGTTTTTTTGACGGGGTGCACACAGGCCACCGGGCGGTGATCTCCGCCGCCGTGGAGGCCGCCCGCCGGGAGGGCCTTTCCCCCCGGGTGTTCACCTTTTCCCCCGACGGCCTGGCCCCGGCCTCCAAAAGCGGCCTCACCCTCCTCCAGACCGGGGAGCAGAAGGACGCCGCCATGGCCGAACTGGGGGTGGAGGAGGTGGTCTGCCCCCCCTTCTCCGCCTTCTGCGCCATGTCCCCGGAGGGCTTCGTCCGGGACTTCCTCTGGGATGTCCTTCGGGCCAAGGCCCTGTTCTGCGGCTTCAACTACCACTTCGGCAAGGGGGGCTCCGCCGGGGCGGAGGAGCTTCGGGCCCTCTGCGCCCCCCTTGGCATCCGGGTGGAGGCCCTGCCCCCGGTTCTGTGGCAGGGGGAGGTGGTCAGCTCCACCCGGGTCCGGGCCTGCATCCGGGAGGGGGAGATGGAGGCCGCCGCCGCCATGCTGGGGGGCCCCTTCACCCTCATCGCCCCGGTAGTCCACGGCAAGGGGCTGGCAAGGACCCTCTCCTGGCCCACCATCAACCAGCTGTTCCCCCCGGGCTTCACCATCCCCCGGCGGGGGGTGTACCACTCCCACGTTCTCATCCAGGGGCAGGTCTGGGACGGGGTGACCAACGTGGGGGTGAAACCCACCCTCCACGAAACGAATCTCACCATGGAGACCTACATCCTGGACTATGAGGGGGACCTTTACGGCCGGACCCTCCCCGTCTCCCTCCTCCGGTTCATGCGCCCCGAGGAGCGGTTCGACTCGGTGGAGGCCCTGTCCCGAAGGATCTTGGCCGACGCCGACCTGGTGAGGCGGGATTCCGCCCGATGGCGTTGAAAGGGGGACCCCTATGACCAAGGAAAGCGCAAAGCCCGGCCTCCGGCGGCTGCTGACCATCGCCGCCGTCACCGCCCTGGTGGTCCTGGCCGCCGTCCTGGTGGACCGGGCCGTTCGGAATCCCCCCTGCCGGGACGGGGCCGCCGCCCTGGCGGTGGTGGAGCAGAAGGTCCTGCCCGGGCTGGAGGGCCTTTCCGCCGGGGAGGGCCACGCCCTGGAGGCCGGGGAGCGGGAGACCCTGGGCGGGAGCGGCTACTACCCTGTGGCCGTCTTTCTGGAGGAAGGGGAGCCGCCCTTCCTTACCGTCTATGTCCGGGCCAAGGATTCCCGGCCCTTCGTCCGGGACGGTTCCACCGGCCAGCTCATCCCCTGGGGGGAGTAGGCCCTGTATATCCCGCTGATACCGGGAAAAATACCGAAGAAAGCCCCGTTCCCCCCTTTACACCGGGGGAGAACTGTGCTATAATATCCTAGCTGTCCGCCAAAAGAAGGGGGATAGACCCTGTGACCGCTCCTCGGCTTGGGGGATCATGGCCCGTTCAGCGGGCGCCCCTTTGCGCCCCTTGCTGGGAAGCCGGTGACAAATAAAAACTAAGGAGAAACGACCATGCTGCTCAAAGAAGAAAAGAACGCCATCATGAAGGAGTACGCCACCCACGAGGGAGACACCGGTTCCCCCGAGGTCCAGATCGCCGTGCTCACCCGCCGCATCAACGAGCTCACCGAGCACCTGAAGGTCCACAAGAAGGACCATCACTCCCGCCGGGGCCTCTTAAAGATGGTCGGCCATCGGAGAAACCTCCTGGCCTACCTCCAGAAGAAGGACATCGAGCGGTACCGCGCCATCATCGCCCGGCTGGGCCTGCGGAAATAAGAACTGCCGGGAAGGCAGGTGGCCCCTTTTTGGGCTGCCTGCCTTCCTTCAGTGTATTGGAGGCCGTGTCCCCCTGGGAAGGGAGGCGGTCTCCCGGCGAAAACCCTGTCCGTTTCCGGCGTACCGCGGAGGGTTTAGCAGTTGCTCGATGGGGAGAGGGCTCCCCTTCGCCCCATGGAGCTATTGCTATACCTGGACGCTGCCGCCGGAGGTCCGGGGGTCCCCAAAAGGCCCCCACGTTTTTGGAGGTAACTGTTCATGTTTGATAATTACCGTGTGTTCGAGACCGAATTTGCCGGCAGAAAGATGACCTTCGAGACCGGCAAGATGTGCTGCCTGGCCGGGGGCTCGGTGCTGGTCCGGTACGGCGAGACCACCGTGCTGGTCAACGCCACCGCTTCCAAGAAGCCCCGGGACGGCATCGACTTTCTGCCCCTGTCGGTGGACTTTGAGGAAAAGCTCTACTCGGTGGGCAAGATCCCCGGCTCCTTCCTCAAAAGGGAGGGCCGCCCCTCGGATAAGGCCGTCCTCTCCTCCCGTGTGGTGGACCGGCCCATCCGCCCCTTGTTCCCCAAGGATATGCGGAATGACGTCACCGTGGTGATGACCGTCCTGTCGGTGGACCCCGACTGCCAGCCGGAGATCGCCGGGATGATCGGCGCCTCCTTCGCCCTCTCCATCTCGGACATCCCCTGGAAGGGCCCCATCGCCGGCATCAACGTGGGCCTGGTGGACGGGGAGATCGTCCTCACCCCCACCGCCGAGCAGCGCAAAGTCAGCGACCTGAACCTGGTGGTGGCAGGCACCGACAAGAAGGTCTGCATGATCGAGGCCGGGGCCAAAGAGGTCCCCGACGACGTCATGCTGGAGGCCATCATGAAGGGCTTTGCCGAGGTCCAGAAGATGGTGGAGTTCATCAAGGGGGTCCAGGCCGAGATCGGCAAGCCCAAGTTCACCTTTGAATCCCAGGAGGTGGACCACGACTTCTTCGAGGAAGTGAAAGCCTACGCCGAGGAGCGGGTCATGGCCGCCCTGGATATCGACGACAAGAACCAGCGGGACCAGAACATGGCCCCCATCGCCGAGGACGTCCACCAGAAGTTCGACGAGCGTTACCCCGACAAGCCGGGGATCATCGACGAGGCCCTCTACAAGCTCCAGAAGTTCATCGTCCGCCGGTGGCTCCTGGAGGAAGGCAAGCGGGTGGACGGCCGGGGTATGGACGAGATCCGGCCCCTGGCCGCCGAAGTCGGCCTCATCCCCCGTGTCCACGGCTCCGGGATGTTCACCCGTGGCCAGACCCAGGTCATGACCATCGTCACCCTGGGCACCATCAAGGAGTCCCAGCTCCTGGACGGCATCGACGGGGAGACCACCAAGCGGTATATGCACCAGTACAACTTCCCCTCCTACTCGGTGGGGGAGACCCGGCCCAGCCGTGGCCCCGGACGCCGGGAGATCGGCCACGGCGCCCTGGCGGAGCGGGCCCTGGAGCCCGTCATCCCCTCTGTGGAGGAGTTCCCCTACTCCCTGCGCCTGGTCTCCGAGGTCCTGTCCTCCAACGGCTCCACCTCCCAGGGCTCCATCTGCGGCTCCACCCTGGCCC